>DATIOH010000184.1:0-7476 GCA_035473375.1 Nocardioidaceae bacterium
GACCGGACTGCGCGGTCGGCCGAGGCCACCGCCCGTCTCGACGAGGCCGCCGCGTCGCTGCGCCGCAAAGAGCGACGGCTGCACGAGGTGCTCGGCGAGGACCAGACCGTCGACGCCGCGGCGGCCGACTTGGCGATCCGCGTCGAGGCATGCACAGCACTCGCCGACGCCGAGGCGGCGACCTCCCATGCCCGCGATGCCGTCGCCGAGCACGGCGAGCGCCTGCGCGCCGCCCTGGCTGCGAGCCCGTTCGCGTCGGACGGCGACGTTCGCGCGGCGTCCATGCCCCAGGTCGACATCGCGAACGCCGAGGCCCTCAACAGGTCGGCACGGGCGGCTCGTGCTGCGGCTGAGCGGACGCTCGCCGACCCACTGCTTGCTGCCGCGGCCGTGGCCGACTCCCCCGATCTCGACTCTCTACAGCTACGCGTCGACGACGCTCAGGCTCAGCTGATCGAAGCGAGCGCCGACGTCGACCGCAACAGCTCTCGACTGGCGCGGCTCGAGAGTCTCGGCGAGCAGCTGCAGACCGAGCTGGCGGTGCTGGGGCCGCTGCTCCGCGCACGTGACGTCGCCGCCTCGGCGGCGGCCATGTGTGCAGGCACGTCGCCTGACAACCAGACCCGCACTCGACTGTCGCACTACGTCCTCAGCGAGCGGCTGCGCCAGGTCGTCGAGGCGGCGAACGAGCGGCTCGCGGGCATCGCGTCCGGACGCTACGAGCTGGTGCACACGATGGATCGCGGGGTCGGCGACACTCGGGGCGGCCTCAGCCTGCGCGTCTACGACACCCTGACCGGGCGCGCTCGCGATCCCGCGACATTGTCCGGTGGAGAGGGCTTCTACGTGAGTCTCGCCCTCGCCCTCGGCCTTGCCGACCTCGTGCGCGACGAGATCGGCGGTCTCGAGCTCAGCACGCTCTTCGTCGACGAGGGTTTCGGCATGCTCGACGCCGACACGCTCGACGAAGTGATGGACGAGCTCGACTCGCTCCGCGCGGGCGGAAGGGCTGTCGGGATCGTCAGCCATCTGCACGAGCTTCGACTCCGGATCCCCGCACATGTCCAGGTCGTGCCGTCGCCCTCGGGCTCTGTCATCGGCGCGGCTTAACCGTTCGAGACGACCGTCCGGTCCCGATGGGGCCGGATCGTCCATATGGCCGACATCTCGTGTCCGATCGGCCGGAAGGTCCGTTTCGCGCCAAAGCGCGAGGCACACTGGTAGATGTGAACCAGACCTCCACGACTTGCAGCCACACCCCGGCTTGCCCGAGCGCCGAAGCCTCCGACCGCGAGGCCGCCCACACGAAGGTGGCGTACCCCGAACAGGGGTGGAGCCTCCTGTGCAACGGCGTCGTCCTGTTCGACGACACCGGCGAGTGGCTTCCCAGCGGCACTGTGATCGAGCCGCACCGGCCAACCGACGTTCACCCAGAGGCCTTTGGTCTCCTCGTCGGCTGACCCCTCCGACGCTCGCACCCACCAGCCCGCTGCGGTGCCGAGGGCCCCGGCAGACCGGGGCGACCCGGCACCGCAGCGTCGCCACTCTCGTTCTCGGTCGCCTCACATCCGCGCTCCGTTAGACCACTCGTTGAGAACGCGCCCGCCCGTCCGGCGGCGTCCGGGCCCGTTGTTAGGCTGCCCCGCATGGCATCGGCCGGCGAGGTAGACAGCGAGTTCCTGGCACTTCCGCTCCGCAAGCTGGCCCAGGCGGCCTTGCGCCGCGCGACCGATTTCGGCGCCGAGCACGCCGACTTCCGGCTCGAGCGCCTGCGCAGCCAACGCCTCGTCCTCCGCGACCAAGCAGTCGTCGACGCGTCGGAGTCCGACGGGATCGGCTTCGCGGTCCGAGTCATCGTCGATGGCGCCTGGGGCTTCGCATCCGGCACGGCGCTGACCGTCGACGAGGCGGTTCGAGTCGCTGAGCAGGCGGTGCGCCTGGCCCAGGTCGCCAAGCCGCTCGCCGTCGAGCCGATCTCACTCGCCGCCGAACCGGTCTACGACGACCAGATATGGGTTTCGGCCTACGACGTCGACCCCTTCGCCATCGACGTCGGAGCCAAGGTCGAGCTGCTCGCCGACTGGAGCCGGCGGCTGGTCGAGCACGCGGCCGTCGAGCACGTCGCCGCGTCCGTCCACCAGGTACGCGAGAACAAGTTCTATGCCGACTCCCACGGCACGACGACCACCCAGCAGCGAGTGCGCCTCAACCCGGTGGTCGAGATTCACGGAGCCGACCGCTCCACCGGCGTCGTCGACTCGATGCGCTCGATCGCGCCGCCGGCCGGCCGCGGCTGGGAGTATCTCGCCGGCGTCGGCTACGACTGGGACGCGGAGCTCGCGGCACTGCCCGGCTACCTTCACGACAAGCTGTCGGCTCCGAGCGTCGAGGCCGGCACCTACGATCTCGTCGTCGATCCGTCAAATCTCTGGCTGACGATCC
This sequence comes from Nocardioidaceae bacterium, assembly GCA_035473375.1. Classification (GTDB taxonomy): domain Bacteria; phylum Actinomycetota; class Actinomycetes; order Propionibacteriales; family Nocardioidaceae; genus DATIOH01. The sequence goes on from DATIOH010000184.1 coordinate 2,443, forward strand.
ACGAGAGCATCGGGCACGCGACCGAGCTCGACCGAGCGCTCGGATACGAGGCCAACTACGCCGGCACGTCGTTCGCGTCCGTCGAGAAGCTCGGCAACCTCAAGTACGGCTCCAAGTGCCTGAACGTCACCGGCGACCGGATCGTCGAGCACGGTCTGTCGACGATCGGATACGACGACGACGGCGTCGCCGGGCAGCAGTGGGACCTCGTCAAGGACGGCGTCCTCGTCGGCTACCAGACCGACCGCAGCATCGCCGCGCGAATGGGCTGGGAGCGCTCCAACGGATGCGCGTACGCCGACTCGCCGCAGCACATCCCCATCCAGCGGATGGCGAACGTGTCGCTTCAGCCAGGCGATGAGCCGCTGTCGACCGACGACCTTGTCCGACGCGTCGACCGCGGCGTCTACATCGTCGGCGACCGGTCGTGGAGCATCGACATGCAGCGCTACAACTTCCAGTTCACCGGCCAGCGGTTCTTCGAGATCCGTGACGGCGCGATCCAGGGCCAGCTCCGCGACGTCGCCTATCAGGCAACCACCATCGACTTCTGGGGCGCCATGGAGGCGGTCGGCGGCCCCGAGACGTGGGTTCTCGGCGGGGCCTTCAACTGCGGCAAGGCTCAACCCGGCCAGGTCGCCGCGGTGAGCCACGGCTGTCCCAGCGCACTCTTCCGAGACATCCGGATCCTCAACACCAATGACGAGCGGGGACAGTGAGCATGGCGACGCCTCAAGAGTTGGCGCTGACAGCGCTCGACGCGAGCACCGCCGACGACTGCATCGCGATCGTGTCCACTCACTCGACTGCGAACCTGCGCTGGGCGAACAACACGCTCACGACCAATGGCCTCGCCAATACCTGCAACGTCACGGTCGTGTCTGTCGTCGATCTGGCGGGCGGGCGCGCCGCCGGTGTCCGCACCCGCACGGCATCGTCGCTCGACGACGTTCGCGCCCTGACCGTCGAGGCCGATGCCACCGCACGCGCGTCGACACCCAGTGACGATGCCGCGCCGCTCGTCTCCGGCGGTGCGTCCAGCTCGTTCGACGCCGAGCCTGGCGCCACGTCGATCGACGCGTTCTCGGGTTTCGCCAGCGCGCTCGGCACGAGCTTCCGCAGCGCGGCCGCCGAGGCACGTGTCCTCTACGGCTATGTCGAGCACGACGTGACGACCACCTATATCGCCACGTCGACGGGTCTGCGACTGCGCCACGAGCAGCCGACCGGCCAGATCGGCATGACCGGCAAGGCCGCAGATCTCTCCTCTTCGGCGTGGGTCGGCCAGGCGGTCGAGCAGGTCGACCAGCTCGATGTCGGGGCGCTGACAGACGAGATCGCGCGCCGGCTCTCGTGGGCGTCGACCAAGGTCGAGCTGCCCGCGGGCCGATACCCGACGCTGCTGCCGCCGACGGCGGTGTCCGACCTGATGATCTATCTGCTCTATGTCTCGAGCGGCCGTGACGCACACGAGGGCCAGACCGTCTGGAGCGACCTCGAGGCGGGCACGAAGGTCGGCCAGCGGGTCGCGAAGCCAGGCGTCCGCCTGTACGCCGACCCGCAGGAGCCGGGTGTCAACGCGAAGCCGTTCGACGTCGCGACCGCGACGAACTCGTTCCAGAGCGTCTTCGACAACGGCCTCGGACTGTCGGCGACCGACTTGATCAGCGACGGCATCCTGCGCTCGCTGATCACCTCACGCCATACCGCGGCGATGACCGGCCTGCCGGTCGCACCGCCGATCGACAACCTCATCCTCAACGTCGGCGGCGACGGTGACGTCGACGACCTCGTCAGCACCGTCGAGCGAGGCCTGCTCGTCACCTGTCTGTGGTACATCCGCGAGGTCGATCCGCAGTCGCTGCTGCTCACCGGCCTGACCCGCGACGGCGTCTACCTGATCGAGGACGGCAAGGTGTCGGGAGCCGTCAACAACTTCCGGTTCAACGAAAGCCCGGTCGACCTGCTCAGCAGGTTCAGCGCCGCCGGCGCGACGCAGCGGTCGTACTCGCGCGAGTGGGGCGACTACTTCCCACGCACGGCGATGCCACCGCTGCTCATCCCCGACTTCAACATGTCGACGGTGTCGCAGGCGAGCTGAGCGTCTGACCTGCGGCGGAGCGCCTACACCGCCTCCGCTGTCCGCACACAGTCCGCAAGAGCGGCGTGGTCCGACCAGCGGGTGGGCCGCCCCATCCGGTGCGACCCCGCGGTCTCGCATGCGGCGGGCTTCCGAGAGGCAGAGTTAGAACGGCCGGCGTTGTCGTCGTCCGATATCTTGCGGGCTCAGAACGCAGGATCGCGTTCGATCGGGCAGGTCATGCAGTGGGATCCGCCCCGGCCGCGCCCGAGCTCGAACCCCTCGATGGTGATCACTTCGATGCCAGCCTTGCGGAGCGCGGTGTTGGTGCCGGTGTTGCGTTCGTAGGCGACGACGACACCCGGCTCGAGGGCGACGACGTTGTTGCCGTCGTCCCACTGCTCACGCTCGGCGGCGAAGGCGTCGCCGCCGGTCTCGACCACCCGCATCTTCTCGACGCCGAGCGCTCGGCCCATGATCTCGGGCAGCGAGCCGTCCTGCTCGTCGACGACGACGTCGTCGGCGGACTCACCCGGCTGGACCGACCAGGTTCGCGCCCCGTAGACGACCTGCGGGAAGAGTGTCACGAGGTCGCGGTCGCACATCGTGATGACGGTGTCCAGATGCATGTAGCTACGCGACATCGGCAGCTTCACCGCCAACACCTGGCGAGCGGCCCCCGCGCGGAACAGGGATCGGGCGATCCACAGCACCGCCTGCGGCGTCGTGCGCTCGCCCATGCCGATCATCACCGTGCCATTGCCGATCGGCTGCACGTCCCCGCCCTCGACGTGGGCGCGGCCCCAGCTCTGCTCAGCGCCGCCCAACCAGATCGGGAACGGTTCCGCGGCGAACATCGGGTGGAACCGGTAGATCGCCTCCATGATCATCGTCTCGGGCTTGCGCGCCGGCTTCGTCATCGGGTTCAGCGTGACCCCGCCGAAGATCCAGCACGACGGGTCGCGCTGGAACATGAAGTTCGGCAGCGGCGGTAGCAGCATGCTGGTCGGGTCGGTCGACTCCCAGGTCAACCCGACGTTCAAGTCGACATCGGCCTTGGTGATGCCGCCGATCAAGAAGTCCGCGACCTCTGCGGCGTTCGCGGTGGTCGCCCACTCCCGGGCCTTCGCATCGGCGAGCGACGCGGCCAGCAGCTCCTCGGCGAGGAACACCTCGACACCGCGGTCGCGCATGGCCTCGCAGAACATGTCGTGCTCGGCCTTGGCGCGGCTGACCCAGAGCACGTCATCGAAGAGCAGCTCCTGCGCGGTCGCCGGAGTCAAACGGGTGTGCTCCAACCCCGGGCGATGCACGATCACCTTACGCAACCGACCCACCTCTGAATGCACTCCGAATGTCATCTCGTCACCCCTAAGTCCAAGCGGCGCGTAGTTGCGTGTCATCGCCATCTTCTGACGGTCTACCGGCAGGCACAAGAGTCGAAGATCTCCCGGGGTGCCGTTGAGCTGGACGCCCACGGTGAGATCGATTCGGCCCTTGAGCTCGAGGGCGCACTGTGTCGTGTTCGTGTCCACAACCGCATTCGCGTGTACGACGCGGTTACGCCGGCGACGTCGTAAGCATCGCCTCGGCCTTCGTCTGGATGCCTGCCCTCGCGGTCCGCTCAGATCTCGCGTCGGCGACGTGCGTTCGGGCAGGGTCGGCGGACTAGCCAACTGCCCGACAGTCGTAGACGATTGACCCGCCAGCGTGGGCAGCGGTCATGCGTCTCGGCGTGCGATTCGTGCCTGCGCAGCCACGACCACGAGGGAGGCACAGCATGTCCAGCGAGAGCCGCACCACCGAGGTCGAGCAGGCACCCACGGGGCGGAAGTTCACGTTCCCGAGCGCCTTCACGGTGCTCTTCGTGGTGACTATCGGCGTCTGGCTGCTGGCGTTCATCATCCCGACCGGGACGTACGACCAGAAGGGTGGCGCACCTGTTCCCGGGTCCTACCACCACGTCGACTCCGGCCTGTCCTTCATGGACCGTTTGATGGAACTGTTCATCGCACCGATTAACGGCCTCTACGGTGTCGAGAACCTGAAGACCGGCTTCATCGGGCCGTATGAGACCGGTGAAGTGTTCGGCGCGGCCGGTGTGTTCATGTTCGTGATCGCGATCGGCATCTTCATCACGATGTCCATGCGGACCGGCGCGATCGATGCGGGGATCGCGCGCGTCGCGAAGCGTTACGCGACGCGCGGGCCGGTGCTGATCGTTGCGCTGATGGTGCTGTTCTCCATCGGCGGCACGACCGAGGGCATGGCCGAGGAGACGCTGGGCTTCTACGCGCTCGTGGTACCGCTGATGCTGAGCCTGGGCTACGACCGGCTGGTAGCGGCCGGCACGATCCTGATCGGCGCGGGGGTCGGCGTGCTCTGCTCGACGGTGAACCCGTTCGCGACCGGCGTCGCCTCGGACGCTGCGGGGATCTCGATCGGTGAGGGCATCGGGCTGCGGTTCCTCATGTACATCGTGCTGGTGCCGATCTCGATCGTGTTCGTGCTCCGGTACGCCCGCCGGGTGAAGGCGGATCCCGCCCGCTCGCGGACCGGCCCGCAGCCGGGCGACGACGAGATCGCGGCCGCCGGCATCGGCGACGTCGCGGACATCACCGCCAAGCAGAAGGCGGTCCTCGCCATCGTCGGGTTCACGTTCGCGTTCATGATCTTCGCGATCGTCCCCTGGGCACAGGTCATCGACGGTCCGAACGCCGACAGCTACGCCTGGCAGCTCGACTGGTACTTCCCCGAGCTGGCCGCCCTGTTCCTCGCCATGTCGATCGTCGTCGGACTGATCGGCGGCCTCGGCGAGAAGGGCCTGACCGACGCCCTGGTCAGGGGCGCCGCCGACTTCGTCGGCGTCGGGCTCATCATCGTGATGGCGCGCGGGATCACCGTGATCATGAACAACGCACAGATCACCGACACCGTCCTGCACTCGATGGAGA
>DATIOH010000185.1:0-4045 GCA_035473375.1 Nocardioidaceae bacterium
GATTTGAGCTCCTGGAACACTTTCGCGCTCGGGTCGGAATAGTAGGCGAGGTGCTTGACGTCGACGCTCCTGAGAAACGATCGCGGCTTGTCCTCGAGACGAGCACCACCGCAGCGTCGCGCGGCCGACTGAATCTTCGGCACCTTGCGATCATCGACCACCATCGCGACGTTCTGAAGGGTGCGCGGGTGCTCGACATCGCCAGCCACGACGGCCGGTGGACGTTCGCCGCCCTCGAGGCAGGGGCCGCGCACGTCACCGGCATCGAGGGCCGTCCCGACCTCGTCGAGAACGCCCGCAACACCCTCGCGGCGAAAGGCGTCGACGCCGCTCGCTACGACTTCGTCACGGGCGACGTCCACGACGTCCTGACCCAGGGGGTCGGTCAGATGGACGTCGTCATGTGCCTCGGTTTTCTGTACCACACGCTGCGCTACCCCGAGCTGCTCGCGGGAATCCGGGCCACCGGCGCACGACACGTGATCGTCGACTCGAAGGTCAGCGCGAACACGAACCGCTCGATCGTCCGGGTCATCTCCAACCCGGGCGAGATCCAGTCGATGGCGGTCGAAGACCGCTTCTCCCACAACGGCAAGTCGCTCGTCGGGATCCCCAATCCACGCGCCATCCGGCAAATGCTGCGGATGTACGGCTACGAGGTCGCGGGCGAGCCGAACTGGGCGTCGCTGACCGCCAAGCACCCCGGCATCGGCTCGGTCAACGCCTACGCAACCGGCGAGCGCGTCACCATGCTGGCGGTCGACGTCGACTGACGGCGGCCTCTGCCTCAGACGGGCCGCGCCTCGATCACGTCCCAGGCCGCGTTCGTCTGCAGCAGCGTGCCGCGGTCGACGCCGGCCGCCGCCAGCAGGTCGCCGTACTCGGCGCTCGTACGCTCGCGGGCGCCGAAGAGCACGAGCATGTGCAGGTCGACGAGGTGGAGGTCGCGGCTCTGCTCGGGAGTGCGCCCCGGCGACCCAACGACCATCTCGACAACCCACAGGCGGGCACCTGGATCCATCGCAGCCCGAACAGTGCGCAGGATGCGAATGCAGTCGTCGTCGGACCAGTCGTGCAACACATTCGAGATCACGTACGCGTCGCCGCCGCTCGGCACTGACGCGAAGAAGTCAGCAGCGACGCCGCGTGCGCGATCGGCGAGCCCCGCAGCCGCAAACGACCGATCGGCAGCGGCAGCGACGTGCCCGAGGTCGGCGACCGTCGCCGTGAGCCTCGGCTCGTCGGCCAGCAGCGAGACGAGCATCCCGCCCTTGCCTCCGCCGACGTCGACAATCGTCGAGACGTCCGTCAAGTCGCAGCCGCCACGAATGGCGGCCGCCTGCGCCACTCCGCGCCGCGCCATCGCGGTGTTGAACCGAGCAGCGCGCTCGGGGTCGGCGCCGATGAAGTCCCAGTACTCGATGTGGTTGACCGACTCGAAGACGGCGCCTCCGGTGCGGACAGCGTCGGCGAGCGAGCCCCACGCCGCGACGTTGAGCGGCTCGGTCTGCATGACGACCAGGCTGCCGAGCCCACTCGGATGATCGCTTCGCAACGTCTCGCCCATCGCGGTCGCCGAGTAGCGACCGCCGTCGTGATCGGCGAGACCGAGGTCGATGAGCACCTGGAGCAGCCGCTCGAGCGCGGCTGGGTCAGCGTCGGCTGCGCCCGCGAGCTCGTCCAATGCCCGCGGCTCTGCGAGGAGATCCGGGATGCCGAGCACGCAGGCCGCTCGCATGCTTTGCGAGACCCAGGCGCCGCGAACCAGCGAGAGGACACACGCTTCGGGATCGGTGGACTCGTGGGCCATCGTCAGGTCCTCTCGTCACTACGCGCCTGCGATGTCGCCGATGCTAGTCCGGAGGACGAACACCGCGTTCAGCAGACGTTCAGCAACCGCCGCTTAGCGTCGACGCGTGAGCGACCTGGCACTCGAAGTCAGCGGACTGAGCAAGCAGTTCCGCGAGCACACGGCCGTCGAGGACCTCACGTTCGTGGCTCGCCGCGGCGACGTGCTCGGCCTGCTCGGACCGAACGGCGCGGGAAAGACGACGACGATTCGGCTGCTGACGACCGTGCTGTCGCCGACGTCGGGAACCTTCGAGGTCGACGGCGTCCCGGCCAGCCGACCCGACCGCATCCGCCGCCGCGTCGGAGTGCTCGCCGAGAGCGCGGGCTACCCGCGATCTCACACCGGCGAGGAGTACCTCCGCTACCACGCCCGGCTGTTCGGCCTCACCCGTGCCGACGCTGACGCGAGCGCCCGCCGACTGCTCGGGGAGGTCGGTCTCGCCGACCGCGCATCGTCGCGTATCGCTTCGTACAGCCGCGGCATGCGGCAGCGGCTCGGCATCGCCAGGGCGCTGGTCAATGATCCCGCGGTCGTGTTCCTCGACGAACCGACGCTCGGCCTCGACCCAGCCGGCCAGCGGCAGATGCTCGCGATGGTCGCCGACATCGCGCACCGACGGCAGGCGACGGTCGTATTCAGCAGCCACGCGCTCGCCGAGGTGGAAGAGGTCTGCTCGTCGCTCCTCATCCTCGAGCGTGGCCGCACCATCGCGTCCGGCACCGTCGACGAGGTCATCCGAGCGGTCAGCCTGCCTCCGAGCGCGCGACTGCAGGTGTCGTCCTCCGACGTCGCCGAGGCGCTGCGGGCACTGCGCCGCGAAGGCAGCGAGGACGGCATGAGCGGCGTCATCGCGACGGTTCTGAGCCCGGCACAGGGGTCGATCCGGCTGTCGACGCGGATGCCGCCCGACGGTCCACGTGCGGCACAGCTCCTGCTCACGCAGGCACTCGAGACTCTGGTCGTCGCTCAGATCCCGGTGCTCTCGTTCGAGATTGAGGGGACGAGGCTGAGCGACGCATTCCTCGCGATGACGGGAGACACGCCATGACGTCCGGCGAGGCGGTCCGCGTCCACCCGGGCGCCGCCGACGTCGTCGAACTGCGTGCGGGCGGCTGGCCGGTCGTCGCCGCCCAAGAGTGCCGAGACCTCTGGCTGGGCGGCCGCGCGCCGATGCTGCTGTTCGCGTACAGCCTGCTGCTGAGCGCGATGACCTATCTCGCGGCGACGAACCAGGTGCTCAACTTCCTCGAGCGACGCGAGGCGCTCAACCTCGTGCTCCAGGTCGCGGTCGCGGTCGGCAGCCTGCTTACTCTCGTCGTCGCCGCAGACGGCGTGAGCGGCGAACGTGAGCGGGGCACGCTCGAGAGCCTGCTGCTCACGCCGGTGTCGCGACGCGGACTGCTGGTCGGGAAGCTGCTCGGGGCGCTGAGCGTGTGGGGAGCGTGCTACGTGGTTCTCGTGCCGTACCTGCTGGTTCTTGGCCGCGGGCTGTCGATGACCGGCACCGCGATTGGCCTCGGGCTGAGCGTCGGCACCCTGCTCGCGCTCGGCCTGGCGACATTGGGGCTGCTGATCAGCTCGCTCTGCAACACCAATCGGGTCAGCCTGGCCGGGAGCCTCTTCCTGCTGCTGGCTCTGTTCGTGCCGTCGCAGCTGCCGATGGGTCCGAACCCAGGGTGGTTCTTCGACGTCGTCCTCGTCCGCGCCAACCCGGTCGCCTCGTCGCTGCACTATCTCTCGCAGGTGCTCGTGCAAGGCCACACGTGGACGCAGGACATCGGCTATCTCGTGGGACCTGCGGTCGTCGCCGCCGTCGCGATCGGCGTGCTGCTGACGATCGCCGACCGGCTGATGGGGCTGCAGGCGGGGGTGGAGGGACGATGACTCGCCACGCTGTCGTCCGCGCCGCAGCCGCGGTGGCCGCCGCATTGTTGACCGTCTGCGTGCTCGGGCTCGCAGCCCCGGCCCGGGCGTCGGCCGACCCATCGCTCTCGATCCAGTTCGACACCGGTCGCGTCGACCTCGTTGTCGGTGACAAGTTCGGGCTGACGTCGACGATCACGAACAACAGCAGTGCGCCCAGCGCGCCGGTCATCGCGCATCTCAACGTCGCAAGCCTGACCAGCGACGTGTATGTCGACCCGGAGGACTGGTCATCGAGCCGAAGCAAGTACCTGCCCGCGATCGCTCCCG
>DATIOH010000186.1:0-4680 GCA_035473375.1 Nocardioidaceae bacterium
AGCCGGGCAGGTACATGTCGACGGGCACGACGTGGTCGACGCCCTGCACGATCGCGTAGTTGTTGAACATCCCGCCGCTGCTTGCGCAGACGCCCATGCTCAGAACCCACTTCGGGTTGGGCATCTGGTCGTAGATCTGCCGCAGCACCGGCGCCATCTTCTGGCTCACCCGGCCCGCGACGATCATCAGGTCAGACTGACGCGGCGACGCGCGGAAGACCTCCATGCCGAAGCGCGCGAGGTCGTAGCGCGGTCCGCCCGACGTCATCATCTCGATGGCGCAGCAGGCGAGGCCGAATGTCGCCGGCCACAGAGACGCCTTCCGGAAGTAGCCGGCGAGTCCCTCGACGGTCGACAGGAGCACCCCGGACGGGAGCTTCTCCTCGATCCCCATACGGGCTAGACCCTCCTCTGCCTTGTCAGTCCCACTCGAGTCCGCCCCGTCGCCACACGTAGGCGTACGCGACGAGGACGGTGCCGATGAACAAGACCATCTCGACCAGGCCGAACACCTTCATCTGGTCGAAGAACACAGCCCACGGGAACAGGAAGATGATCTCGATGTCGAACACGATGAAGAGCATCGCGACGATGTAGTACTTGATCGGGAACCGGCCGCCGCCGACGGGCTGGGGCGTCGGCTCGATGCCGCACTCGTACGAGTCGAGCTTGGCGCGGTTGTAGCGCTTCGGCCCGATCATCGTGCTCGCCGCAACCGATCCGACGCAAAAGAGGAAGGCCAGTAGTCCGATGCCGAGGATCGGGTAGTACTCACTCATCGCGCGCTCCTCCCACAGGGGACTCAGAACGGGGCTTGCAGGACGCCGCTCTCCGCATCCTAGGACCGGTCGGACAGCGTCGCCGCGCGGCGCCCGTCATGCTGCCGGCGCGATCCGCGAGAGGCCGTTGACAATGACGTCCATCGCGTCGCCGCGACGGGGGTCGGTGAGGTTGGCCAGCATCTTCAGGGTGAACCGCATCAGAGTCGGATGGTGCAGGCCATGTCGGGTCGCCACCTTCATCACGCTGGGGTTTCCGATGAGTCGGACGAACCAACGGCCGACGGTGTAGTAGCCGCCGTAGCGCTGGTCGAGCTCGGTCACGTAGGCGTGGAGGGCTCGCTCGCGGCCATCGGCCGTCGACCGGCTGAGAGCCTGCGTGATGACGTCGGCGGCGAGCTCGCCGGACTCCATCGCATAGGCGATGCCCTCGCCGTTCATCGGGTTGACCATGCCGCCCGCGTCGCCGACCAGCAGCATGCCGTCGGCGTAGTGGGGCTTGCGGTTGAAGCCCATCGGCAACGCCGCGCCGCGCACCGGCGCGGTGCGATTGTCTTCGCGGAAGCCCCACTCTTCGGGAGTGTGGTCAAGCCAGGTGCGCAGCAGTTCCTTGTAGTCGACTTTGCCGAACGCCGACGACGTGTTGAGGATGCCGAGACCGACGTTGGACGTGCCGTCGCCGACGCCGAAGATCCAGCCGTAACCGGGCAACAGGCTGCCGTCGCCGGGTTCGCCGTCCCAGAGCTCGAGCCACGACTCGAGCCAGTCGTCGGCGTGGCGCGGGCTGCGGTAGTAGGTGCGGACGGCGACGCCCATCGGGCGGTCGTCGCGCTTGGCGCGGCCCATGGCCAGGCTGAGTCGGGTGGAGTTGCCGTCGGCCGCGATCACCAGGGGCGCGCGGTACTCGACGTCGTCGCCGGCCTTACGACCGTCGGCGTCGAGCGGACGTGCTGTGACGCCGACGATCCGCCCCGTCGACTGGTCGATCACCGGACCGGTGACGGCGGTCTGCTCGTAGAGGCGGGCGCCGTTCTTCTGCGCATGGCGGGCGAGCGTCTCGTCGAAGTCGAGGCGGGTCCGCACGAGGCCGAAGTCGGGATACTCGGCGAGCTCCGGCCATGGCATCAGCAGTCGGTGCCCCCCGCCGATGATGCGCAGGCCCTTGTTGCGGATCCAGCCAGGCGCATCGATGTCGATGCCGAGCTTGACCAGTTGCTTGACCGCGCGTGGCGTGAGCCCGTCGCCGCACACCTTCTCGCGTGGGAACGCCGTCTTCTCGAGCAGAAGCACGTTGACGCCCGCCTGTGCGAGGTAGCTCGCGGCGGTGGCGCCGCCGGGCCCGGCGCCGACGACGATGACGTCTGCCTGACGCTCAGAGGCAGCCAGCTTCGTCATCGCGAGATCCTTACGGAGAGGTGCTCGAGAATTAGTGAAAATCTTCACGAGCAGGCGGGCAACCGTCAGTCTAAGACGTGCGAAACGGCATCGCACCACCGATATAGCGCACGAAATCGTGGCCTAAATCAAGGCGGCGGCCAACCCCAAGTGGAGCCACTTTGGGTTGGTTCGCGGAACCGATCGCCCGGTCCCAGACACTGCGGGCCGTGACGAATTCGATGGAACCTTGGGCGCGCGTCCAGACACGAGCACAAGACGAGGGTGAGGGCGCATCGGACCGCAAGCCCGGCGACAACACGTGGGGGGCATTGTGAGGGTGTCAAGGGTTGTCGTCGGGCTTGCCACGGGTCTCCTGGCCGCGACGACGGCGACCGTGCCGGCGGTCGGCGGGCCTGACCGCACGCCACCCGATCACCCACCCAAGGTCCGGCTCTGCCACGGCCACCGCGCGACGATCGTCGGACGCCACGCGACGACCGGCTCGCCGGCACGAATGGACGCGACGTGATCGTCGCGCTCGCGGGCGACGACCGGATCGTCGCGGGCCGCGGGAACGACATTGTCTGCGCCGCGGGCGGCGACGACATCGTCTACGACGGCGCCGGCGACGACTCGATGGCTGCCGGGGCTGGCGACGACACCGTCCACCAGTCGCCTGGAGCCGACAGTCTCCGCGCCGGGGGCGGCTTCGACCAGCTCTTGTACCGGACCGAGCGGAAGCGGGTCGTCGTCGACGTGGCGGCCGGTCGTGCTCGGATCGGCGGCGACTCCGACACGCTCGACGGCTTCGAGTTCTACGCGCTCTCCCGATTCGACGATCAGTTTGCCGGCGGCACCGGACCGGACTTGGTCGACGCGGGACGCGGCGCAGACGTGCTCCGCGGGGGCGACGGCGCAGACTACCTCCGCGGCGAGGACGGCGACGACGTCGTCAACGGCGGACCAGGCAACGACACCCTCTACGGCGAGGCCGGCAGCGATCGGCTGACGGACCTCTCGGGTTCGAACGAGTTCCTCGACGGGATCACCAAGGAGCGCGACAAGCCCGGGACCCTCCGCGCCGGCGACGGCGCCGACGGCTTCTGGCTCCGCAGTGCGACGTACACGGTCACGGCGGGCGGCGGAGACGACGTCTTCAACCTCGACGGCGGGCTGTCTGACTCAACCGTCTACGCGGGCGACGGGGACGACACCGTCTGGTTCTCGCATGGCTGGGCCGGCGAGCCGATGCGGCTGCTGCTCGGCGACGGCGATGACCAGGTCACCTGCGTGCGCGCAGGCTGCGGCGGCCGCAACGTGATCACGGGCGGAGCCGGCCGAAACGCGCTCATGCTCTCGTCGTCCACTCCCCCGGCGACGGTCGTTCTCGGGCCCACGGGCAGCCTCTCGATCGACGGCCGAGTCGCGCGCGAGATGTCGCTGATCGACTTCACCGTGGTGACGACCGGGCACAGTGACGACAACATCACCGGTTCCGACGCGGCCGACACGATCACCACATACGGCGGCGACGACACCATCAACGCGTTGGGCGGCGACGACACTGTGGACGCGGGAATCGGAGTCGACACCGTCGACGGCGGAGACGGCGACGACACCTGTGTCGGCGCGGAGACGCCGACCTCGTGCGAGACCCTGCCCTGACTGGCATCACTGGATTGACCGGAAGGACGAGCCACGTGCAGAACCGCAGATCGCTGGTGGCAGCGGCAGTGATCGGACTGACGGCGGGCGTCGTGTCGACGCCGCCGGCAGTCGCCGACGCACCTCACTCGGCCAGCGCTGCGAACACCGCCGCGAAGGTTCAGCTGTGCCACGGCAAGCGAGCCACCATCGTCGGGACCCCTCGAAAAGATCGGATCATCGGCACCAACGGGCGCGACGTGATCGTGGCCCTCGACGGTACGGACCGCATCTTCGGCAAGGGCGGCAACGACTGGATCTGCGGCAAGGGCGGCAATGACCGGATCTATCCGGGTGCCGGCAGCGACCACGTCGAAGGCGGCCAGAACAACGACGTCGTCCGCTACTCGACCGGCGACGATGTGCTCGACGGCGGCGGCAGTCCCGACACGCTCGACTACGCCCGCGCCCCGTTAGCCGTCCGGATCGACGGGCGACAGCGGATCGCCGCGTTCGGTCGCGGCAAGCGCGACCACTACCAAGGCTTCGAGAACTTCGGGCTGACCCGGTTCGACGACACCTTCCGCGCGGGCGGAGCCGGCGCGAACGTCTTTGCTGACGACGGTGACGACGTGCTCGTCGGCGGACACAGTCAAGACATCTTCAACGGGGGCGACGGGGACGACCGACTCGACGGCGGCCTCGGCGACGACGGCCTCACGGGCGGTCTGGGCGCCGACCGGATGGTCGATCTCCACGGCCAGAGCTTCATCTCCGACGGCGCCCCGAAGAGACGCGACCGAGGCGGCGTGATCCGTACCGGCCCGCGGCCGGACGAACTGTTCATCTACCCCGGCAAGCAACGCATCGACACGGGCGA
>DATIOH010000187.1:0-6465 GCA_035473375.1 Nocardioidaceae bacterium
AAGCAGCCTACCGAGGTCGGGCCGGCAGTATGGAATCGCGCCTATGCGGACCGTAGGGTTGACAGACGCCGGGCCGATGGCCCGTTGGGACCGCAGCACGAAGGAGCCTCGCCGCCCATGCCGAGCATCATGCAGCGCATCTCGCTGATCTTCCGCGCAAAAGCCAACAAAGCCCTGGACTCGGCCGAGGATCCTCGCGAGACCCTCGACTACAGCTACGCCCAGCAGCAGGAGTTGATCAAGAAGGTGCGGCGCGGCCTCGCCGACGTCGCCACCAGCCGAAAGCGCCTCGAGCTGCAGCTGACCCAGCTGCAGCAGCAGTCAGAAAAGCTGCAGGCGCAGGCCCAACAGGCGCTGTCCATCGGACGAGAGGACCTCGCCCGCGAGGCGCTAACCCGCAAGTCGGGCCTCCAGCAGCAGATCGCCGACCTGCAGACGCAGCACGCGAATCTGCAGGCGGAGGAGGAGAAGCTCACGACCGCGTCGACCCGGCTGCAGGCCAAGGTCGAGGCGTTCCGCACGAAGAAGGAGACGCTCAAGGCCACCTACACAGCGGCCGAGGCCCAGACAAACATCAACGAGGCGTTCTCCGGCATCTCCGAGGAGATGAGCGACGTCGGGATGGCCGTCCAGCGGGCCGAGGACAAGACGGCCCAGATGCAGGCTCGTGCGAGTGCCGTCGACGAGCTCGTCGCGTCCGGCGCGCTGACCGACGCGATCTCCGACGGCAAGGACGACATCTCCGCCGAGCTCGACCGGGCGGCGGCGAGCGGCGACGTCGAGCTCGAGATGGCGAAGCTCAAGGCAGAGCTCGCAGCCGGCCCGGGTGCGCCCGCGCAGATCGAAGGCGCGACCGACACCGCCGAGAAGGAGGGTCAGAAGTGATCATCCGCATTCTCGCCGAGGGCCAGTTCGACGTCCCCGACGACACCGTCGACAGCCTCAACGAGCTCGACGGGCGGCTCGAGGCTGCGGTCGGGTCTGCCGACGAGCAGGCGATGGCGTCGGCGCTCGGCGCGCTCCTCGACCGAGTCCGGGAGGTCGGAAGCGAGCTGGCTATCGACTCGCTCACCCCATCTGACCTCGTTCTGCCGCATGCATCGGCCACGCTCGCCGAGGTGCGCGACCTGCTGAGTGGCGACGGCCTCATCCCCGGCTGACCGCGGGCCAGCCGGGCCTTCTCAGCGACTTCACAGCCAGCACACAGGCTCACCGGAACAAACGACAGGCTCAGCGCGTAGAAAGAGATAAGGATCCGGCGCGGATCCGGTTGGCGGTGACCGCGAAAACAAGAAACCGCACAACGAGGACACCGAGCAAGAAGACGAAGTGAGGCGCATCCGCGCGATGGCAAGCACACGATTCCGCAGCGACCGAGGTCTGACGGCTCGCATGAGCCTGGTGATGCTGCTCCTGGGCGGCCTGTACGTCTCGGTCTTCATCGGGCTGGCCGCCTTCACGACGATGAGCGGTGGATTCATCCTCTTCCTCGCCGCAGCAATCGGCATCGGGCAGTGGTACTTCTCCGACAAGATCGCGATGGCCGCGATGCGGGCTCGCGAGGTAACGCCCGAGGAGGCGCCCGAGCTGCACGCGATGGTCGATCGGCTGTGCGCGCTCGCGAACATGCCCAAGCCCCGGGTTGCGATCACCGACACCGACATCCCGAACGCCTTCGCCACCGGGCGCAGCCCTCGGCACGCCGTCGTCTGCGTCACGACCGGCATCATGCGCCGCCTCGACAACGAGGAGCTCGAAGGCGTGCTGTCGCACGAGCTGAGCCATGTCGCCCACCGCGATGTCGCCGTGATGACGATCGCCGGCTTCCTCGGAATCGCGGCCGGCATCTTCATGCGGTGGGGCATGTTCATGGGCGGCGGCCGCGACCGCGACAGCCAGGTGCCGTTTCTCGTTATCTGGCTGTTCAGCATCCTCGTCTACCTCATCTCATTCCTGCTGACGCGAGTGCTGAGCCGCTATCGCGAGCTGGCGGCCGACCGCGCAGGCGCCTACCTGACCGGCAAGCCGTCGGCTCTCGCGTCCGCGCTGACGAAGATCACCGGCGACATGGCTCGCATCCCCGACCGCGACCTCCGGTCGGTTCAGGCGTTCAACTCGTTCTTCTTCGCGCCGGCGTTCAGCCGCGACTCGATCAGCAGCCTGTTCTCGACGCACCCGCCGATCGAGCAGCGTCTCGAGCAGCTGGCGAAGATCTCGGCCGACCTGTCCCGACCAGCCTCCTGACCTGTCGGCTGCATTGGGAATCTTCAAGAGCGTCTTCGGCCGCAGCGACCCGCCGAAAGCCAACCTCGACAATCTGTTCGCGGTTCCGTCGGCCGCGATCACACTTGAGGCCGCCGCCGGGCTGCGTCCGTCCGGCGTCGCGGCGGTGTGCTTCCGCGCAGCCGAGGGCGGCGCGTTCGCGAGCGCGCAGAGCGACGTCACGGCTCTCCTCGACGCTGACGCCGGGCCTCCGGTCGAAAGCGTCACCGACGAGTACGGCTACACCTGGCTTGTCGTCCGCCGCGACCCGAGCGAGGTGGCGGATCTCGTCACTGACGTCCACGCCGTCAACAGCTCGCTCGAGAACGCCGGGTTCGGCCCGTCGCTGTTGTGCTCCGTCGTCGGCTTCGCGATGCAGGACGGACGCAAGCTCGCGCTCGTGTATCTCTACAAGACGGGCACGTTCTACCCGTTCGCGCCCGAGGGCGACAAGCACCGCGACAACGCCCTCGAGCTGCAGGTGCGCGGCGTCCTCCACGACGATCTCGCGATCGAGCCCGACCTGACCAAGTGGCTAGCGCTGTACGGAGCTCCGGGCCTGTCGTGATGCGCTGACGCGCGACGCGACGGATGACCTGGTCGTGTGGGTGGGCGCAGTCGGCCGCAGCCGCAACGCTCCTCTCTACCCTTTGCTTATGCGCGTCCTGATCGCCCCTGACTCGTTCGGCGGCACCCTCACCGCCGTCGAGGCCGCCGAGGCGATCGCGTCGGGCTGGCGGCGACGCGCGCCAGCCGACGAATTGGTCCTCGCGCCGATGTCGGCCGGCGGCGCCGGGTTCGTGGATGTGGTGCACGCCAACGTCGGCGGCGACCTCGTCGGCGTCGTCGTGCGAAGCGCCCGCGGGGTCGACGCCGAGCCGATGCCGGCCACCGTGCTGGTCGTCGACGACATCGCCTACGTCGAGTGCGCGCAAGTGTCCGCCGGCGGCTCGCGCGGCGATGCCGAGACGGCGACGTCCTACGGAGTCGGCCAGCTCATCGACGCGGCGCTCGCTGCCGGCGCTCGAACCGTCGTCGTTGGGCTCGCCGACTTCTTCGTCGGCGACGGAGGCGCAGGTGTGCTCGCGGCGTTGGGCGCCGCGTCGACCCCGTCGGACGCGTTGCTCGGCGGACCACGCGCGCTCGCGACGCTCGACGTCGTCGAGCTGGTTGCGGTGCACGAACGCGTCGCAGGTGCTGCGATCGTCGGTGCGCGCGACCTCGACATTCCGCTCCTCGGCCTTCGGGGCACCACCAACCTCACCGGAGCCGCCCGCGGCCTTCCCGCCGACCGCCTGCAGGCGGTCGACGCCCAGCTCGAAAGACTCGCTGACGCGACCGACCGGCGGCTCGCCGGTGCGCAGGGCGCGGGGGCAGGCGGGGGAGTGGGCTTCGCAATCCTGCTCGCCGGCGGCACCTGCGTCGACGGCGTTTCCGTTACTGCTGATGCGATCGGCCTGGCTACGCTGGCGCGCTCAGTCGACTTGGTCGTGACTGGCGAGGGGTCGTTCGACTTCGAGTCGAGGTCAGGCACCGTGCCGGGCGGGGTCGCCGCGGTCGCCGGCCAGGCGGTGCGACCGTGCATCGCGCTCGCGGGGCGGGTTCTAGTCGGGGCTCGCGAGACACGAGCCCTCGGCGTCGAGTCGGCGTATGCCGTCGACGACCTCGTCGGGGTCGACGAGGCCGCCAACTCTCCGGCGGAGAGTCTCGCTGCGCTCGCCGAGCGGGTCGCACGCACCTGGTCGCGGTAGCTCCGACGCGTATCCACCGGACATACCGGTCAAGACACTCGTCTCGGTGT
Source organism: Nocardioidaceae bacterium (assembly GCA_035473375.1). Classification (GTDB taxonomy): domain Bacteria; phylum Actinomycetota; class Actinomycetes; order Propionibacteriales; family Nocardioidaceae; genus DATIOH01. The sequence continues at coordinate 4,064 of DATIOH010000187.1, forward strand.
TCGCGAGCGTTAACGGAACGCGTAGTCGATGTGCCACGATGGGAATGCAGTGCGAACGCAATCGCGTTGGCAAGAGCAGTGCAACCGCACCCGCCTCAACCGCACCCGTACTACCGATGGAGCTTCTGACATGACCGTTCAGGACGAGGCCACCACCACGCCGACCCCGGTCGAGGGCGTCCTCTTGACCGACACGGCGGCGTCGAAGGTCAAGACGCTCCTGGACCAGGAAGGTCGCGACGACCTCCAGCTGCGCGTCTCCGTGCAGCCGGGCGGCTGCTCCGGACTCCGCTACCAGCTGTTCTTCGACGAGCGTCAGCTCGACGGCGACACGGTGCACGATTTCGGCGGCGTGGCCGTCGTGGTCGACCGGATGAGCACCCCCTACCTCCACGGAGCGACCATCGACTTCGTCGACACGATCGAGAAGCAGGGGTTCACCATCGACAACCCCAACGCCACCGGCTCCTGCGCCTGCGGCGACTCGTTCCACTAAGTCCGCGACCCGCACAGTGGTTGCGGTCCGATAAGAGCGGCTCGAGGAGCCTGACGGCGTGCCCATTGTCGTGACGGGGTCGGTCGCAACCGACCATCTAATGGCGTTCCCGGGACTGTTCGCCGAGTCTCTCGTCGTCGATCAGCTCGACAAGATCGCGCTGTCGTTCCTGGTCGAGGACCTCGAGGTCCGGCGAGGCGGCTGCGCGGCCAATCTCTGCTTCGGACTCGCGGCCCTCGGCTCGCGCTCCATTCTGGTGGCGTCGGTCGGCGAAGACTTCGCCGACTATCGATCTTGGCTCGAACGGCACGGCGTCGACTGCTCGTCGCTCCACTACTCCGAGACTCGCCACACGGCTCGCTTCATCTGCACCACCGACCGGTCACATGCGCAGATCGCCTCCTTCTATGCCGGGGCGATGACGGAGGCACGGCAGATCGAGCTCGGCCCGATCGTCGACCGCCTCGGTCCGATCGACCTCGTCGTCGTGTCGCCCGACGACCCCGAGGCGATGCTTCGGCACACAGAGGAGTCCCGTCGCAGGGGCTTTCGGTTCGCCGCCGACCCGTCGCAGCAGCTCGCCTTCGCCGACGGGCCGACTATCCGCCGCCTCATCCACGGGGCTGCGTTCTTGCTCTCGAACGAGTACGAGGCATCCCTCACCGAGCAGAAGACCGGCTGGAGCGCCGACGAGGTGCTCGAGCGCGTCGGGACCCGGGTCGTCACGCTCGGCCCGTCGGGCGTCCGGCTCGAGACGAAGGGTGAGTCGACCGTCGAGGTGCCAGCGCTTCCCGGGGTCGAGGCGGTCGAGCCGACCGGCGTCGGCGACGCGTTCCGCGCCGGCTTCCTCGGCGCGGTCGTCGCCGGACTGACCCACGAGCGGGCCGCTCAGGTCGGCTGCACGCTCGCCGCATACGTCGTCGAGACGGTCGGCACGCAGGAGTATCGGTTCACCCGCGAGGAGTTTCTCGGCCGGCTCGAGTCTGGCTACGGCGTCGCCGCCGCCGCCGACGTGGCCGGGTGGCTGTCGCCCGGCATCGCCTGACCGTCGACCTGGCCGTCGACCTGACCGTCGACCGGGCGAACTGCGACGGTTTGCTGGGCGGGGCTCGACGCTCGCGGACGGGGCGTCTGGAGTAGGGTTTCGACTGAACTGATTGCGTCGGTTGCTCCAGCGAGAAAGGGCGCCCTGTGGGTCCTGGCCTCACACCGCGCGCGGCTCGTCGATCGCGAATGCGACGGGTTGCGGTGCCGCTGCTTGGGTTGGTCATGCTCGTCGTCCTGTCGGGCTGCTCTGAGGCAGACAAAGAGCAGTGGAAGCGCCTCGGCCTGCCTGAGTCGGCCAGCGATCGCTACGTCTACATGCACGATCTCTGGATTGGCTCCTGGATCGCCGCCGGAGTCGTCGGATTCTTCGTCTGGGGCCTGATCGGCTGGGCCGTCGTGCGGTATCGCCGCCGCAGCGATGACGAGCTTCCGCCGCAGGTTCGCTACAACCTTCCGATCGAAGTGCTCTACACGATGGCCCCGGTCGTGATCGTGGCGGTCCTGTTCTTCTTTACGGTCGAGAAGCAGAACAAGATCCTCGAGCAGGTCGACCACCCAGACCATACGGTCGTCGTCACGGCCCAGCAGTGGTCGTGGACGTTCAACTACATCGGCGAGGACGCGACCAACGGCGCGAACGTCTGGGAGTCCGGAAACGCCGACACCCTTCCCCAGTTGTGGCTGGCCGAAGGCGAGTCCGTCCGGTTCGATCTGCACTCGCCCGACGTCATCCACGACATGTGGGTTCCCGAGTTCGGCTTCAAGCTCGACGTCGTGCCCGGCCGGAGCAACTCGTTCGACATGACCCCGACCCGAGTGGGCGAGTTCGTCGGTCGGTGCGCGGAGCTGTGCGGCGTGC
>DATIOH010000188.1:0-6283 GCA_035473375.1 Nocardioidaceae bacterium
CGCGACGGACCCTGCGTACCGAACTGCCCCGATCGACACGTCCTTGACGGTCTGATCGGTTGTGGCGAGCCCCTCGGGCACACCGTCGAGCTCTCCGATGAGCGCGACGCCGCCCGCGAGGATGTCGTCGGACGCGGCGCGGATCCGTTCAAGCGCCGCGAGCACCCGGTTGAGCAGCGCGACCAGCACAGGCACCACTGCGACGACCAGGAGGACGTTTCCGATCCACCACAGCACCATGACGGGCACTCCTCATCTCGGGTTCGGCTGGTAGGGGAGGAAGAAGCGGCGGAACACGCGCATGAGCGCCATCCGCGTCGCTTGAAGACCGATCGCGAAGCCACTCGCCGGCCGGACGGCCGCAACCGTGTTGGGGTCGACGCCGCGCTCGCGCGCGTCGAGCCGCCCCTGCATGTTGGTCGCGAACTGACCCATCAAGACGGTTGTGACGTCGGCGATCATCCCGCGGCCATACTGCGCGGCCGCTCCCGACAGCTGCAGGTCCTGCTCGAGGTCGACCCGCGTGCCGCGGCCGACTCCCGCGAGGGTCGCCGTCACCAGCAGGCTGGCCTGGCCGCGCCCCTTCTCGTCTGCGCCGGCGGCATCGACGACGATCTTCTTGGCGGACACGTCGCGCTCGACGATGTCGGCCTTTCCATTGAACTGAAGCTTGACCGGTCCCATCCGGATCGAGACGCGGCCGAGGTACTTGTCGTCGCCGAGATCGTCGGTCAGCTCGGCGCCGGGGAGGCAGGCCGCGACCTCGGGGATGTCCTGGAAGAACGTCCACACCCGGTCAACCGGCTGTGGCACCTCGAACGAGTTCTTGAGGAGCATTCAGACCTCCTTGCTCGCAGGACCGTTGACGAATGCGCTGGGCTCGCGCTCGAAGGCGTCACGGCATCCGACGCCGCAGAAGTAGTACGTGACGCCGTCGATCTCGATGGGGTGGTTCGACTGGTCGGCCGCGACGGTCATGCCGCAGACCGGGTCGAGGACCAGGACGGGCTCCGTGGCCGCGGGTGTCGCGTGCGGGATCAGCTCTCCAGCCGCTCGCCGCTGCACGATCTCGGCGACGATGGCGACCGCGATCTCGCGATGGGAGGTCGGCCCGAGATCGAGGCCGACCGGGCAGCGGACGCGCGCGAGGTCGTCGGCGGGCACTCCGCGGTCGGCGAGGTAGCCGAGCACTGCCTCGCCGCGCCGTCTGGACGCGACGAGGCCGACGAACGCAGGCTTCGCCTCGACCGCGTGCTGCATCGCCTCCTCGTCGCCGTGGCCCTGCGTCGCGACGACGACGACGGCCCGCGGATCGACGGCAAGGTCGGCGAACGCTGCGCCGTCGACGACGGTCGGCTGCCAGCCGAGCGCGTCCGCGAGGTCGGCGAGGGTCTGGGTCATCGGCGAGCTGCCGACGACGACCAGCTTGACGGTGGGCACAACCGGTTCCACGAAGACCTCCAACGCGCCATCGCTTTGACAGGCGATCGGAACGACGACCATGCCGTCGGGCACGGCGCCGGCGAACTGGTCAGGGGTACCGAGCAGCAGCAGTCGCGACTCGCGTTCGCGCATGGCCTGCAGGGCCTCGCGGATCACGACCGGCTCCGCGCACGCGCCGCCGATCCAGCCGTGCACGGTTCCCGCGGAGGTGATGATCGCGCGCGAGCCGGTCTGACCCGAGGACGGCCCCTGCCGCCAGACGACCGTCGCCAGGGCGAAGTCCTCGCCGCGGCGAGACATCTCGCTCGCGCGCTCGAGCATCTCCCAGCCGTCGACGGCGTGCCCGGTCATCGTCACTTCCGTCAATCGTCCGTCTTCACCGGCGGGGCGCCGGACACGTTGTGCCGCTCTGTGATCGCTTCGTAGACGCGGTCGGGCAAGAGCGGCATGTCGATGTTGCGGACGTCGGTGTCGTGGATCGCGTTGATGACGGCGTTGACGAACGCCGCCGGTCCGCCGACCGTCGCGCACTCGCCGACGCCCTTCGCCCCGATCGGGTGGTGGGGGCATGGGGTGACGACCTCGTGCAGCTCCCAGCCCGGTGTCTCCCAGGCGGTCGGCAGCAGGTACTCCATGAAGTTCGACCCGATGCAGTTGCCCTCGGCGTCGAAGGTGATGAACTGCATGTTCGCCATCGCATACGCCTCGGTGAGACCGCCCATGATCTGGCCCTCGACGACCATCGGGTTGATCCGGACACCGCAGTCGTCGACGGCGACGAATCGCAGGACGTCCCAGACGCCCGTGTCGGGGTCGACCTCGACCGTGGCGATGTAGCAGCCGAACGGCCAGGTGAGGTTGGGCGGGTCGTAGTAGGCGTTGGCCTCCAGGCCGGGCTCCAGGCCGTCGGGCATGTTGCTGTACGCCGCCATCGCGCACTCTTGGATGGTGACGCCTCGGTCCGGCGCACTGCGCACGTAGAAGCGGCCGAGCTCCCAATCGACATCCTCTTCGGAGACCTCGAGCAGATGAGCGGCCAGCTTGCGTGCCTTCGCTCGAATCTTGCGCGACACCATCGCGACCGCGGCGCCCGCAACCGGTGTGCTGCGCGATGCGTACGTGCCCATGCCGAACGGCGCGGTGTCGGTGTCGCCCTCTTCGACGACCACGTCGTCGGCCGGCAGGCCGAGTTCGTGCGCGACGATCTGCGCCCACGTCGTCTCGTGGCCCTGGCCTTGGGTCTTCGCGCCGGTGCGGAGGATCGCCTTGCCGGTCATGTGGACCCGCAGCTCGGCGGAGTCGAACATCTTGATGCCGAGGATGTCGTACTCGCGGCTGTTGCCCGCCCCGAGCGGCTCCGTCATGGTCGAGATGCCGATGCCGAGGAGCCGACCGCGCTTCTTGGCCTCCTCCTTCTGCCGCAGGAAGTCCTGGTAGCCGATCGCTTCGAGCCCGACGTCGAGGCACTTTCCGTACTGGCCGGAGTCGGTGAGGAACCCGAACGGCGTCCGATGCGGGAAGTCGTCGTCGCGGACGAAGTTGAGCCGTCGGAACTCGGCCTGGTCGATGCCGAGGTCGTCGGCCGCGGCCTGCACCATGCGTTCCTGGAAGAACATCGCCTCGGTCACCCGGAACGAGCAGCGGTACGCGACCCCGCCCGGCGCCTTGTTCGTGTACATGCCGCGCGCCGTCAGGTGTGCGTGCGGGATGTCGTAGCAGGAGAACGCCGAGTGCATCAGCCCGATCTTGAACTTGCTCGGCTGCGCGTCGGAGAAGAAGGCCCCGTGGTCGGCGTCGGTGTGCATGCGGACGCCGAGGATGCGGCCGTCCTTGCGCAGCGCGAGCTCGCCCTTGAGGTAGATGTCGCGGCCAAAGCCCGTCGAAATCAGGTTGCCGCTGCGGTCCTCGATCCACTTGACCGGTCGCTCGGTGAGGATCGACGCCAGGATCGACATGACGTAGCCGGGGTAGACCGGCACCTTGTTGCCGAAGCCGCCGCCGAGGTCCGGCGACACGATGCGGATCATGTGCTCGGGCAGCTCGGCGACGAGCGCGACGGCTGCCCGCACGATGTGCGGCGCCTGCGTCGTCATGTAGACGGTCAGCTTCTGCGTCGACCGATTGAAGTCGGCGATCGAGCCGCAGCACTCCAGCGGCGACGGGTGCGACCGCGGGTAGTGGAGCTCGATCCTCGAGACGTGGTCGGCCTGCTCGAAGGCACGGTCGGTGCCTGCCTTGTCGCCGACCTCCCAGTCGTAGACGACGTTGTCGTGCTGGTTCTCCTTGTCGTCGCGGATGATCGGCGCATCGCCGGCCATCGCTTGCATCGGGTTGACGATGACCGGGAGCGGCTCGTAGTCGACGACGATCGCCTCGCAGGCGTCCTTCGCGATGTACGGGTTGTCAGCGATAACGCAGGCGACCTCTTGGCCCTGGAAGCGCACCTTGTCGGTGGCGAGGACGGCCTGCGTGTCATAGCTCAGCGTCGGCATCCAGGCGAGGTTGCGGGTGGCCATCATGTCGCCGGTCAGCACCAGGCGAACGCCGGGGACGTCCCAGGCCTTGCTCGTGTCGATCGACCGGATCCGCGCGTGTGCGAGCGGGCTGCGCAGGATCTCCATGTGGAGCATGCCCGGCAACACCATGTCGTCGATGTAGTTGCCCTTGCCGCGGATGAAGCGGTTGTCCTCGACCCGCTTGCGGCTCGCGCCGAGTCCGCCGATCTTGATCTCGTCGAGTGCCTGCGACGTCACGATGTCAGCCCTCTTCTCCGCTGGTCGGTTCTGGACCGCGCATCTTCTCCGCAGCCCACAGCACCGCCTTCACGATGTTCTGGTAGCCCGTGCAGCGGCACAGGTTGCCCGACAGCGCCCACCGGACGTCGTCCTCGGTCGGGTTGGGGTTGTCGTCGAGCAGGGCCTTGGCGGCCAGCATCATCCCGGGTGTGCAGAAGCCGCACTGAAGACCGTGCTCGTCCTTGAAGCCCTCCTGCAGCGGATGCAGCTCGCTCGCTCCGGCGAGTCCCTCGACGGTCGTGATCGCGTGGCCGTCGGCCTGGACCGCGAGCATCGTGCAGCTCTTCACCGGCCGCCCGTCGTAGAGCACCGTGCAGGCGCCGCAGTTCGACGTGTCGCAGCCGGTGTGGGTGCCGGTCAGGCCGAGCCCCTGGCGGATCAGGTGCGCGAGAAGCAGACGCGGCTCGATGTCGGCCACTCGACGCTCGCCGTTGACCGTGATGGCAACCCGTCGGATGGCGCCCTCGTCGGCCGACTCCTGGGTGATCTCCTCGAACAGCTTGGTCATCTCAGGCCGCCCTCTCGCTCGTGTCTGCGATGTCGGTGAGGATTCTCGTCACGAACGTGTGCACGACGTGCCGCTTGTACGACGCGCTGCCTCGATGGTCCGACCGAGGCCTCGACGCCTCGGCCGCCAGGTCGGCTGCCCGCCCGATGGTCGCCGCGCCGAGCGGGCTGCCGACGAGCGCGGCGGCCGCGTCGGATGCGTCGATCGTCGCGCTCCCGACCCCTGTCAGGCCGATGCCTGCTCGGACGACCGTGTCGCCGGAGAGCTCGAGGGCGATGGCCGCCCCTGCGGTCGCGAAGTCTCCGACCCGCCGCTCCAGCTTGAGGAATCCGCCGCGCCGCACCGCTGACGCCGCTGGAATGACGGCCTCGACGGCGATCTCGTCATAGCCGAGTGTCGTCTGGAACGGCCCGGTCACGAGGTCCGCCATCGCGATGGTGCGACGACCGCTCGGGCCCATGGCGACGACGTGGCCGCCGAGAGCCGTCACGACGCCGGCCCAGTCGCCCTGGGGGTCGGCGTGGCACAGGGAGCCGACGAGCGTTCCCCGGTTGCGGACGATCGGGTCCGCGATCAGCGGCGCCGCGGCGGTCATCGTCGGCTGCTCGGCGGCGAGCAGGTCCGATCGCTCCAGGGTCGCGTGGCGGCACAGCGCGCCGATGTGGAGTGAGCCGTCGGCCTCCGTGTGGTGGTAGTCGAGGTCGGGGATCTCGTTGATGTCGACGAGGAGCTCCGGTGACGCGAAGCGCAGCTTGAGCAACGGGATCAGGCTCTGGCCGCCGGCGAGCACCTTGGCGTCGGTGCTCCCCTCGGACAGCAGGCTGATCGCCTCGTCGATCGTCCGCGGCGCCTCGTAGCGAAAGCGAGACGGATACATGCCGACCTCCTCGTGGCCCTGGCGGCTCTAGCGGCTCTGGGTTGGGGCTCAGACGGCTGAGGCGCGATCGCGCCGAGCGTGTCGAGGCGGGCTCAAGAGTCCGACCGGTCTGGTGTCCGGGGGTAGTGACCTGACTCGGGGTCGGGGATCGCGGTCGGAGTCGCCTCGACGTCGGTCGGATCGGGGCGCGGCTGCTGGTGCGGCGGCCACGGCCCGCGAACGGGCTGCCCGGCCACCTTCAGGTACTCGACGAATTGGGGCCATGCCCAGATCGTCGGGCTCTTTCCGGTCTTCGGAGCGTTCTCGATGACCTCGTAGAGACGAGGGTTGCCAGGGCTGTGTCCGTCTGACTCGACCCGCACTGCCGGTCCTTCCCCGACGCACCGCGCGCAGCGCCGTCGCGCTTCGGGCCACTTTCTCGCCCAGGTGCTGCGTTGCTGCGTAGCGTCGATGGTGCACAACCCCGTCCTTGCTCATTCAACCACCGTGCGACGGAATGTATAAGGGTTCGCGGTTCTCCCGGCGGGAGGTCACGTTCTCCGGCCGAGCGGTCACGTTCTCCGGCCGAGCGGTCACGTTCTCCGGCCGAGCGGTCACGTTCTCCGGCCGAGCGGTCACGTTCTCCGGCCGAGCGGTCACGTCCTCCGGCCGACATCTGCT
>DATIOH010000189.1:0-2781 GCA_035473375.1 Nocardioidaceae bacterium
TACGGACGTCAGCGCTCGACCCTGCTGAGCTGGACCCCGTTCGACGACGATCCCAACAGCCCGCTGATCGCCGTCGCGGTCGCCGACATCACGCGGCACCGAGCTGCCACCGACGCACGACGCCGACGACTCCAAGCGATCGTCCACGCCGGAGCGGGGGCGAGCTTTCGGCTCGTGCAAGGCGGTCGGGCCAGAGTGCGCCGAGAGTGGCTCCAGCAGCTCGACCCAGGACTTACGTCGTACTCAGACCTCCTCGACCGTGTCCGTGGCTCGCAAGTGCGGCAGCTGCGCCTGTCCCGCCGGACGGCGCTCGAGTGCCGCGAGGGCTATTGCGTCGTCTTGACGGTCAATCTCGGAGGGCACACCGTGCGGCTCGCGGAGGCCGGCCTGCCCGATGCGACGGGGGCAATCTTCGATTGCGCCCTCGTCCCCCTGACCAATCCGGGCGTCGACCTTCTCGATGAGCTCACCCGGCTCGTCCGGGGTCTGCGGCTCGACCCCGCCGCTCAGCTGCTGCGTAGCCTCGGACACGACGCGACCGTGCCAGACGTGTTGGCACTCCTCGTGCGGGTCGGGGCACATGAGGCACACGTGCGCCGTCGACTCTCGATCGCGCAGGGCGACGACGATCTCGGGCTGCTCGCGAAGCGTTACTCGCACCCGCTGACCGCGCCACCCGCACCGTAGACGGCGCGCCTTCGTGTGGTGGGATGCAGCGACGAGACCGCCGACGATGGAGGGCACAGTGGTCGACTTAGGAAAGCGCTCAGCAACAGACCGGGTGATTCACGAGCTCGCCCATTTCCCGATCCAGCCCGGCCGCGAGGAAGAGTTCGAGCAGAGCATGCTCCGAGCCCGCGAGGTCGTCGCTGCGTCACCGGGCTTCGTCTCGATCGAGTGGTGGCGCGGTGTCGAGCGGCCCAGCGTCTATGCGATCCACATCGTCTGGGAGAGCGTCGAGGCACATGTGTCCGGCTTCCGCGAGTCCCCGGCGTTCGACGAGTGGAAAGCCCTCACCCGTCCGTACTTCGACGGCGACGTGTCGATGGAGCACTTCGAGCCACGCAGCGAGGTCTACTCGGGATAGGGCCTCCGACACCCGTCCCCAAAGTGGCTCCACTTTGCGGACACGGGCCCGACAATCGGAGCGCCACAATCCCAAAGTGGAGCCACTTTGCGGACACGGGTCCGACAAACGGAGCGCCACAGTCCCAAAGTGGAGCCACTTTGCGGACACCGGCCCGACAATCGCAGCTGCCACAGTCCCAAAGTGGAGCCACTTTGGGAACGACAGCGGGCGGCCGGCGAGGTCACCTGCGCTGTCGTCGATCGGTAGGACGAATCCGCTGCCCCAAGGAGCCGGTCGGATTGCCCGAGCCTCGATCTGGCAGGCCCTGGGCAGCCACCGGTCGCGCCGTTAGCGTTCCGGTCGCTACGGCCCGACCGGCCCACCGACGACGGTGGATCGCCGCCCAGGCCCCGAATCGCCAGGAGCGCAGATGAGCTCGACACTCGTCCAGACCAACCGACAGTGCGTCGTCTGCGACGGCACCGGCAGCATCGGTCGCGGCGACTGGATGCGCGTGTACCACTACGGGCTTCCCGACGGCGCACGTGCGTGCGGGAGAGACATCCACGAGAACTGCCGCTACGCCGACACCGCCCCGCAATGCCCCTGCGGGGGAGGTCCCGCTGACGAGGGGCTCACCCTCGCGGCCGTCATTGCCCTCGATCCCCCGCTCGACTCCGACGACGAAGGCTTGGCCGATGCCCAGCAGGCGGAAACCGCTTTCGACGACCGCGATGAGGCGGTCCCGACCTTGAGCGAGGAGCTCGCTCTGCTCGACTCTGACAGCGAGGGCGCCGGCAGCGACGACGATTTCGAGTCTGACGGCGACTGACCCGTCTGCGGCGACGGCCGCCACGGCCGCAACAATGCGTCCATGACGTCGCCCTTTGACTTCGCCATTGTCGGCGCCGGCGCCATGGGCTCGGCCGCGGCGTGGGCTCTCTCGAAGGCCGGGCGGTCTGTCGCCGTCCTCGAGCAGTACGCCCTCGGCCACGACAAGGGCGGATCGCATGGCGCGACGCGCATCTTTCGCGTCGGCACCGAGCAGGCTCACTACCTCGAGATGGCCGAGCAGTCCCGAAACCTCTGGACTCGGCTCGAGTCGGAGACTGGCACCGAGCTGCTGACCCTCACCGGCGCCGTCGAGCACGGCATGAGTTCGCAGACAGCACAGGAATTCAGCCGGCTTCTGACTGCCCGACGCGTCGAACACGAACTGCTCGACGCGGCTGCTGCGACCGAGCGTTGGCCGGGGATGCGATTCGCGGGGCCGGTCCTGCATCAGTCGGGCGGCGGCATCCTTCACGCTGACCAGGTCGTCTCTGGTCTGCAGCGGCTCGCGGTCGCGCAAGGCGCGGTCATCCACGCCGGTACCCGCGTCGATCGCATCAGCGTCACCGAGGGCAAAGCGCCAGTCCATCTCCACACGGCGGGCGGCGTCGTGCAGGCAGAGCGCGCGATCGTCACGGTCGGCTCGTGGGCGCACCAGCTCCTCGACGGAGTCGTCGCGCTTCCGCCGATCAACGTCACCCAGGAGCAGCCCCGGTTCTTCGGGCAGCGCGATCTGTCGCAGCCATGGCCGTGCTTCGTGCACTGGCGCGACGATGACGGCGAGTGGGGCAAGTACGAGAGCTACGGACTGTACGAGGCGGGTGCCGGCGTCAAAGTCGGCCTTCACGCGAGCGGCCCGCCGGTCGACCCCGACGACCGAG
>DATIOH010000190.1:0-6375 GCA_035473375.1 Nocardioidaceae bacterium
GTCGTCTACGGAGTCCACACCGACGAGACCGTCCTCGACGACCGGCTGCTCACCCGCTTCGACTACGACGAGCAGTTCGGCACCGCGCTCAACCGGTTCTGCCTCCAGGCCGTCATCGGCCACCCGCTGACCGTCTACGGCAGCGGCGGCCAGACGCGCGGCTTCCTCAACATCCGCGACACGCTTGCGTGTGTCGAGCTGGCCCTGCTCAACCCCGCCGACCAAGGCGAGATGCGGGTCTACAACCAGTTCACCGAGTCGTTCTCGATCCGCGACCTGGCTGTCGAGGTGCAGCAAGCGGCCAAGGAGCTCGGCCTCGATGTCGAGATCGGCGAGGTCGACAACCCGCGCACCGAGGCTCAGGAGCACTACTACAACCCGACGCACACGAAGCTGCTCGATCTCGGACTGCAGCCGACGCTGCTCTCCGAGGATCTCGTCACCGACACGCTCCGGACCCTCATGAAGTACAAGGGCCGCGCGGTCATCGACGCGATCGCGCCCCGCACCACGTGGCGGTGACACCACCAGCGCGTCGCCGCGTCCTCGTGACGGGCGGCGCGGGCTTCGTCGGCGTCAACGTCGCTCCCGTCCTCGCCCAGCTCGGGTTCACCACCCGGTGCTACGACGACTTCAGCACCGGCCGTCGCGACGACGCCTAGCGAGCCGGATACGACGAGATCGTCGAGGCCGACGTCCTCGATCCCGAGGCACTCGCCGAAGCAGCCCTCGGCTGCAGTCATGTCATCCACCTCGCCGCCCAGTGCGGCGTCCCCGCGTCGATCGCCGATCCGGTCAGAGACGCGGAGGTCAACGTCCACGGCACCCTCAATGCGCTGCTCGCAGCGCGCGACGCAAGCGCCGAAGGGTTCGTCTTCGCGTCGTCGAACGCGCCACTGGGCGAGATCACACCCCCCGCGCACGAGGGCATCGTCCCTCGCCCGACCTCGCCCTACGGCGCATCGAAGCTCGCCGGCGAGGCCTACTGCTCTGCCTTTGCCGCCTCGTATGGGCTGCCGACAGTGGCACTTCGCTTCTCCAACGTCTACGGGCCGTACAGCTATCACAAGGGCTCGGTCGTCGCAGCGTTCTGCAAGCAGGCGCTCGCCGGAGAGCCGCTGATCATCTACGGCGACGGCACCCAGACCCGCGATTTCGTCTTCGTCGACGACCTCTGTCGTGGCATCGCGGCCGCCGTCGTCGAAGGCGGCGAGAGCATCGTGGCTCACCTCGGCTCGGGTGTCGAGACCACGGTGCTCGACGTCGCGCGCAAGGTCGCCGATCGCTTCGAGGCAGTGTCGTTCGAGCATCGGCCGGCTCGGGTCGGCGACGTGCCGCGCAGCAGCGCCGACATCTCCACCGCTCGAGAGCTCTTCGGGTTTGCACCGTCGACGAGCCTCGACGACGGACTCGACCGCACCGTGGCGTGGTTCCGGGAGTCAGACGCGTGAGACTCACGCGGCGAGCCGCCGCGGCACTCGGTGTCGCAGCGGTCGCAGTGGCCCAGGCACGCCGCCACCGCGACCGCAATGCTCGCCGTGCCACCGCTGCAGTCGTCCGATCGGCTGCGGTCGACGAGGCACTGCGGGGCGAGGCCGCGGCCACCGTCACCGATACCAAGCCGTTCGTCGCAGTTGTCATGGCAGCGTACGAAGAAGGCCCCTCGGTCGGCTCCGTTCTCGAGACGCTCCCCCCCACGCTCTGCGGGCTCGACCTCTTCCGGATCGTCGTCGACGACGGGAGCGGTGACAACACCGCCGAGGAGGCACGCCGCGCCGGCGCCATTGTCGGCAGCCACGGCAGCAACCTCGGGCAGGGCGACGCGCTTCGCAGCGGCTTCGCGATCGCCACCCACCTCGGCGCCCAGGTCGTGGTCACGATGGACGCCGATGGGCAGCATGACCCGGCCGAGCTGCCGACGCTAGTAGGCCCGGTCATGGCCGGCGACGCCGACTATGTCCAGGGCTCGCGGTTTCTCGGCCGCTACGACGACGCCGGCGGCGCCCGCGATCTCGGCATCCGCGGCTTCACCTGGCTGATCAGACTGCTCACGCAGGCCGACATCACCGACTGCACCAACGGCTATCGCGCGATCGACGGCCTGGCGCTGACCCGGCTACGGCTCGTCGAGGACCGCTTCTCGGCGTCAGAGATTCTGATCGAGGCGGCCGGGCGCGGCCTCCGCATTCACGAGGTGCCGGTCCACATCCGCAGCCGCGAGGTCGGCACCAGCAAGAAGCCGCGCGGCCTCGGCTACGCCTCGGGCTACCTCGGTGCCATCGTCCGGTCGTGGGTCCGCGCCCGCCTCTCGCGGCCGGTGTCGACGGAGCTCGCATGAGCGCGCTCGCCAGCCTGCTGCTGGTCCTCGTCCTGCCAGCCATCGCCGGCGGACTCTTGCTGGCCGGCCCCACTCGCGACGAGGCCGCGAGCATCGACCAAGAGACGAGCCTCGACGTGAAGATCGCGCGCGGCCTCGCGTGCGGGATCGGCGTCTGGCTGCTCGGCTCCGGGCTCCTGGCCCGGACGGTCGATCTGACCGACACGTCGGCGTGGATCTGGGATGCGGTGGTCGCCCTCGTCTCGCTGGCCGTACTTGCTCTGCCGCGCAGCCGCGCACGGCTGCGCGCAGCTGTGGCACCGGTCGGCCGGCGGCTGGCCGAGTGCGTCGGCCTGACGACGGTCGTCTTCGTTCCGCTCGCGTACGTCATCGTGCACACATCGTGGTCGCCGCTCGGGTCGACTCCCTGGTACTACTACGGCCTCGCCCGCCAGGTCGCAGACGCTGGCGTCGTCCCGGCATCGTCCATCGAGTTCGCCACGACGACGACGTTCCTCAACGACTACCACCTCTTCACCACCGGCACCGCGATGCTGCTGGTGCAGCATCCGTCCGATCCCATCACCGTCATCACCATCGTCGCGTTGCTCTCCGTCCTCCTCCTCGGCATTGGGGCGATGACCTTCGCCACCGCGCTCGGGGCGGGCCGCGTCGCGTCACTCGTCGCGGTGTCGCTTGCGGTAGGCACCGGCATCGGCCCGATCCGGCTCGCCGCGTACCGGCCGGAGGGCTTGGCGCTCGGGCTATGCCTGCTGCTCACTGCTCTGTCGATCGACTGGCTTCGCCGTCGCGACTGGCGCTCGCTCGTGGCCGCGGCGGTGCTGGCCGCGACGCTCTCCCAGGTCCATGGCATCGCGGCGCTCACGTCAGGCGTGCTCATCGCGTCGGCCGCGGTCGTCTCCCTCATCCGAGGACAGCGCAAAGAGCAGCTTCGCCGGACCGGGATCGCCCTCGTGGCACTCCTGAGCGCCGTGGTCGTCACGGGCCTGGTGTTCCGCGAGGCGTCGGGCACAGCGCACGCCGGCGGGCTGGTCGACCGCGGCGGGCTAGCCGACCCGACCTGGGAGTTCTTCATGGCGGCGCGCGGCGAGCCGTCGTCGATGCCTCAGAGCAACGCCGAGATGGTCGTCGACTCGATCCGCAGCCTCTACGAGCGCTCCTGGTGGTGGTTCATCCCCCTTCTCATCCTGGCGGTGGTCGGGCTGGTTCGACGACGCCGCGATGCCGACGCTCGGCGTATTGCCGCATTCACCCTGGTCGCACTTGTCGGCCTGGCGGCGATCGCGTCCGTCTTCATGTTCGCCTGGCAGGGCTACGTCCCGCGGCGCACCGGAGCATCGCGGATCGTGCTGGAGGCGAGCCTGCTCATGCCAACGTTTGTCGCGATCGGGCTGCAGTGCCTCGTCCGCGACATGGCCGGCTGGAGACGGACGATCCTCTCGACCGAGAAGGCCCGGATGGCGGCGCTGCTCGCCGCGGCGACGGCGCTCGGGGCGTTCTCGATGATCGGCCTCGCCGGGTACGACAGCGATCAGGCTCCGACGCGCGACGAGCTCGCGGTCTGGGAGTCGCTGCCGCTGACGAGCAGCGACATCGTCTTGGCCAACGCCTATACCGAGGGCTTTATCCCCGACGTCACGCCCGCTCAAGGGCTGCTCGACGGGCGTGCCCCGTACACGTTCGGCGATCTGCTCGCCCGCGCAAACGGGCTCTTCCGCGGGGCGCAGTCGTTCTTCGACGACCCGGCAACCCACTGGGGCTACCTCGCCGACAACAACGTCACCTGGGTGGTGGTCGGCGACCCCGACACCTACTCGCTCAGCACCGGGAACGTCTGGGACACGCCACCGAACCTCACGGCGCTCGACAACTGCGGCGGACTCGAGCAAGTCGTCCACACGGACACGCTCACCGTCTACCGAGTGACCGATTCCGGCCCCGACGGCTGCAGCACCGCGCCAGCCGGCTGATCCCATCCGCCGAACGACCCGAGCCGAGCGAACGGCGCGGTCGGGTCGCGGACGCGACCGAAGCGGGCGCGTTCTGGCCCCTACGATTCCCGACATGACGACGCCTCCTCGCTTCATCGACGCTCAAACCGCCGCTCTCGACCCCGCCGAGATCGATGCGGGAGACGTCGTCGCTGGCGTCCCCAAGGCAGCCGCGAGGGGTTTCGCCGCGCTCGGGTCGGTCGAGATCGGCGTTTGGGAGCACACATCCGGTACGTCTCGCGACGTCGAGGCCGATGAGGCTTTTGTCGTGCTGTCTGGCCGAGGGCTCGTCACGTTCGAGACAGGCGAGACACTGGAGTTGCTCCCGGGACGGCTGGTTCGATTGCACGCGGGCGAGCGCACCATCTGGGACGTTCACGAGACGATTCGTAAGGTCTACGTCACCGGTTAACTACTGGCCGTCAGAACGCTCGCACTGATGTCCAAGAGGCAAGCGCGGACGGCGTCGAAGGCAACGTCAGGTGTATCGTTCCGTCACCTCTAGTCACAAAACGTTCTCGCGGCACCCCCCGAGTCAAATATCTTTGTGCACGAGACCCCATTCGGGGTTTCGTCGTCCAGACGACGACATCCCACTCAAGGACCGGGGATCGATGACCAAGAAGCGCCACCCACGCCATGGTCGAACACGATCGCTTGCAGTCTCCGGCTGGCCCCTGAGCTTCAAAGTTGCGCTCGCCATTGCGCTTCCGTTGCTGCTTGCCGCGACACTCGGTGGACTGCGCACGCGCAGCGACCTGCAGGAGGCCTCGAACTCGTCGGCGAGCGCGCAGCAGGTGACCATTCTCCGACCGGCTGTCGACTATCTGACGGCGGCTGAGCGTGCCACGATCGCTGCGCAGGACCCGACCGGAGACAGCGCGTCCGAGCTCTCAACCGCGCTCCTCAGCGTCCAGATCGCGGCCGAACAGCTGACCAAGACCCGCGAGACCGCCGAGCTGACGCCCGACGAGCTCTACCAACTCGACGCACTGCTCGACCTGAGCCGCGCGATCCGATCGGCAAGCACCGACTCGCTCGGTCCCGAAACGTGGGTCGCCCAGCTTCGACAGCTGCAGTCCGGCGTCACCCAGCTGATCACCACCATCGTCAACGCTCAGAACAACCCCGAGCCGCGCCTCGAGCTGCTCTCGCAGACGCTGGCAGGACGGTTCTCCCTTGCCATGCAGCAAGCCCTGGCGACCGGAACCACCGGCGTGACGGGTAAGCAGGAACTGTTCGAGGAGCTCGGCGTCGAGGCTTCGGCGATCGACCGGCTCGCGAGTGCGCTCGGCGAGTCTGAGCCCACCATCGCCAATCTCCGCACCGAGAACGCCGAGCGCGCGCGGGCGATCGCGACCGACAGCCCCGAGGTCGCAAGCACCACCGCATTCAGTCAGTACGACGCGCTGACGAAGAACCTGATGGACGGCATCGACACCGAGCTGGCCAACAACGCCAGCGACGCGCGCCGCAGTGCCTTTGTCAGCGGCGGCATCACGCTCGCGGCTCTGCTCGCAACCCTCTTGCTCGCGTTCCTCGTGTCGCGACTGCTCCTCAACCCGATCCGCAAGGTGCGCGAAGGCGCTCACAATGTTGCCCAAGAGCAGCTGCCCGAGGCAGTCGCGCGGATCCGCGCCGGTGACGACCCCGGGCCGATCACCCCGATCGACGTCACGACACACGAAGAGGTTGGCCAGCTCGCCCGCGCCGTCGACGAGCTGCACCGCCAGGCGGTGACGCTCGCCGCAGGTGAGGCACGCGTGCGGTCGCAGGTCAGCGACATGTTCATCACGCTGTCGCGACGCAACACCTCCCTCGTCAACCAACAGCTTCGGCTGATTGAGTCGCTGGAGAAGGACGAGGAAGACGCTCGCCGCCTCGAGAGCCTGTTCCGTCTCGACCACCTGGCGGCGCGGATGCGGCGAACCGCCGACAGCTTGCTGGTCCTCGCCGACGCGCCCACGCACACGACTGCCGACGACGACCTCACCGTGGCGTCGGCACTGCAGGCCGCGAGCGCCGGCGTGCAGGACTACCAGCGTG
>DATIOH010000191.1:0-11734 GCA_035473375.1 Nocardioidaceae bacterium
CAGAGACGAGCGCCCGCGACATCGGTGACAGCGCGATCCTCGAGCTGGTGGGCCTCGGTGGCGCGGCTGCGGCGGGCTCGCCCGCGGTTGCCGGGTTCCTGCCCGGCGGAATGGCCGACGCGGTCGCGATGACAGAGCAGATGGCCGCGATCTGCGTCGGCGAAAGCACGAGGTTCAAGCTGCCGACCCGCCATTACCGCGGGACGCCGATCGGGGTCGACGTGCGGAGGGTCGTCGAGCTGAACACCACGCCGCGGGTGACGACCGGGATCCTGCACGCAAGCGCCGGCATCGGCCAAGTCGGCGCCGGCGTGGCGACCGCGCCGATCGAGTGCTTCCGGTCTGCCCTCCTGGCCCTGGCCGCCGGATGAGCGCGAAGGCCTGAACGGCAGACGATGGCAGAGCGCACGGTGCGGTCTCGTTGGACCGGAGGCATGCGCGCCGTGGTTCAGGCCGGTGAGTTCGAGATCGTCGTCGACGAGCCCGAGTACTCGGGCGGGACCAACACCGGACCGCCTCCGACCGATCTGCTCTTGGCGTCGATCGCGTCGTGCATGACGCTGGCGTTCGCCTTCGTGGCGAAGAAGCGCGGCATCGAGCTCTCGGGCCTCGACGTGACCGCAGTCGGCGTCTATCGCGGCCCGGGCTTCGAGCGGATTGCGCTCTCGGTGACCGCGAACGTCCCGCGCGACGTCCTCGAGGAGTTGCGGCCCGACGCCATGCGGCTTTGCTACGTGTCGAATACCTTCCGGGAGCAACCCGACCTCACCGTCACGATCGGCTGACCGCGTGGCATCCGCAGCCAACTCGATGACGGTCAGCGCCGCAGGCCCGGCCAGCGTCCAGGCGCTGATCGCCGGCCCCTTGCGTCCTGCCCGGGTGCTCGGCTCGTTTCCGACCGCCGTCTATCTGAGGTTGGAAGGCGGCGACGTCGTGGCCGTCCTCACCCGCGACGCGGTCCGCCTGCCGCTGGGACTCGTCATCGCCGCGCGGAGCCCGGAGCTGCCGCTGAACACGCTGCCGGGTCCGGTGCAGGTGGGTGAGTCGGAAGTTCGGATCGGCCGTTGGATTGCCCGCCTCGCCCGGCTCGTGTCGGTCGACGCCCCGCGGGGCATCGTGCCAGACCGTGTCGCTGTCGAGCGGGCGTGGCGGCGACTCGGGCCGTTCGAGGCGTCCGACCCCGACCCGGCGCCGCTCCGCGACCTGCTGCGCGGTCCCGGCGGCCCGCAGGCGGCTGCAGACCTCGCTCGCCGCATGCTCGGCGGCGGGTCGGGGCTGACGCCGTCTGGCGACGACGTGTTGGCCGGTTTCCTCGTCGGCGGATGGTCGTTCGGGGTCGCGCTCGAACCGCTGCGGGCCGCCGTCCTCGCTGCGGCGCCGACGGCGACCACAGATCTCTCGGCCGCTCTGCTGCGGTGCGCCAGTCGAGGCGAGGCGATACCCGAGGTCGGCGCGCTGGCGACGGTGCTGTCGGCTTCCGGAGCCGATGGTGAACGTGCCGTCGGAGAAGAGGTCGACGGCGCGCTGGCGCGGCTGGTCGAGGTCGGGCACACGTCCGGGCAGGCGCTGGCGACGGGCCTCGTCGCGGCGGCGTGCGTCGCCTCGCGGCCGGCCGCGGCTACGACGTGAGCGTGTCGGCGTCGACGATCGTGTATGAGTAGCCCTGCTCGGCGAGGAACCGCTGCCGATGCTGGGCGAAGTCGGCGTCGACGGTGTCGCGCGCGACGACGCTGTAGAACACGGCCGTGCGACCGTCGGCCTTCGGCCGTAGCAACCGGCCGAGACGCTGCGCCTCCTCTTGGCGAGACCCGAACGTGCCCGACACCTGAATCGCGACGGTCGCGTCGGGCAGGTCGATCGAGAAGTTGGCGACCTTGCTCACGACGAGCAACGGCACCTCGCCGGACCGGAATGCGGCGAAGAGCCGCTCGCGTTCCTTGACCGGGGTCTCGCCCTTGATCAGCGGTGCGTCGAGGTGCGCGGCGAGGTCGTCGAGCTGATCGATGTACTGGCCGATGACGAGCGTCGGATCGTCGGCGTGGCGGCGCACCAGAAGCTCGACGATGTCGGCCTTGCTCGAGCAGTCGGCGGCGAGGCGGTATCGATCCTCGGGCTCGGCCGTCGCGTACGCGAAGCGCTCGGCTTCGGTCAAGGTCACCCTGACCTCGACACACTCGGCGGGCGCGATGTAGCCCTGCGCCTCGATGTCCTTCCAGGGCGCGTCGAAGCGTTTCGGGCCGATCAGCGAGAAGACGTCGCCCTCGCGGCCGTCCTCGCGGATCAGCGTCGCGGTGAGCCCGATCCGCCGCCGTGCCTGCAGGTCGGCGGTCATCCGGAAGATCGGCGCCGGCAGCAGATGCACCTCGTCATAGATGACCAGGCCCCAGTCGCGTGCCTCGAACAGCTCGAGGTGCGCGTAGACGCCTTTGCGACGGGTTGTCATCACCTGGTACGTCGCGATCGTGACCGGCTTGATTTCCTTGACGGCGCCGGAGTACTCGCCGATCTCGTCAGCCGTTAGCGAGGTGCGCTTGATCAACTCGTCGCGCCACTGTCGGGCGGCGACGGTGTTGGTCACGAGGATCAAGGTGGTCGACTGGGCCTCGGCCATGACCGCGGCGCCGACCAGCGTCTTGCCCGCGCCGCAGGGGAGCACCACGACCCCCGACCCGCCGGCCCACACCGACTCGGTCGCGTCGCGTTGGTACGGCCGGAGCCCCCAGCCGTCTTCGCGCAACGCGATCGGGTGTGCCTCGCCGTCGACGTACCCGGCGAGATCCTCGGTCGGCCACCCAAGCTTGAGGAGCGCCTGCTTGAGGTTGCCGCGCTCGGACGGGTGCACCACGACGCTGTCGTCGTCGATACGTCCGCCCAACATGGGAGCGATCCGCTTCGCGCGCACGACCTCCTCGAAGACGGCGCGGTCCGTCGACGAGAGCACGAGTCCGTGGGTCGGATGCTTTTCGAGGCGCAGCCTGCCGTAGCGGCCCATCGTCTCGGCTACGTCGACGAGCAGCGAGTTGGGAATCGGGTAGCGCGAGTACGTCAGCAACGCGTCGATGACCTGCTCGGCGTCGTGACCGGCGGCGCGGGCGTTCCATAGGCCGAGCGGAGTGAGTCGGTACGTGTGAACGTGCTCCGGCGACCGCTCGAGCTCTGCGAACGCCGCGATCGCTCGCCGGCACTCGCGCGACTGCGGATGCTCGACTTCGAGGAGGAGGGTCTTGTCGGACTGAACGATCAGCGGGCCGTCGGTCATACCGCGGCTTCGGCTTTGCGGCGGGCTCGGTACGCAGCGACGTTGGCGCGAGACGAGCAGCGCTCGGAGCAGTATCGGCGTGAGGAGTTGGGCGATGTGTCGACGAAGACGCGGCTGCAGCGGTCTGCCGAGCAGACACCGAGCCGTGTCGGACCGAAGTCGACGACCAGCATCGCGAGGCCCATCAGGCACTCGGCCGTGATGAGCGCCGAGACCGACGAGCCCTTCTCCGCGACATGCAGGTGCCACGTGGTCGTGTCGTGACCGGCGATGTGCGGCGACACGGGGTAGATCGACAGAAGGTGGTTCATCTGGGCGACGACTGCGCTCTCGTCTCCGTCGTCGGATGCCTCGAAGACCGCTCGAAGCTCGACCTGGAGCCGGATCAGCGGCAGCAGGTCACTGGCCTCGAGCCGCTTCTGCAGCCAGTGCCGCTCGGCGAAGTACGCGGTCAGGTCGCCCTCAGTCTCGAGCGGCGCGTTGACCAGCGCTGCGGCGAGCTCCGCGTACCGGACGAAATCCACCTCACCATGCTACGGGCCTGAGACAACCTGGGCAGGCGGGCGATGCGCTCAGCGAGACGCCGCCGACCGGATGATGTGGGCAGCGACGATCCGCGAGACGGGAATCGACATGGGCGCCTGCGACGAGGCGTCGAGGCCCTGGATGAGGCCGTCGTCGACCGAGGTCAGGTGTGCGGTCTGCTCGTGGCGCTCGCCGACGCGGTCGACGTAGCCGAGCCAGACCACCTCTTGGGTCTCGATCGCCTCGCGGATGGTGTCGAGCGGAGCGGCGCCGAGCGACTCGGAGTAGTTGCCGTCGTGGACCGCCGAGGACTCGTCGGCGTCGTTGACCCGGAGCATCCGGACGATCTCGAGCGCCAGGGCGTCGTCGAGACGGTCGCCTGGCGTCAGGTCGTCCTCGTCGTGCGCCTTTGCACGCCTCGGCGTTCGGTGCCGGTGGTCGTCGAGATTGACGTCGATGCGCCAGGTCGATGCCGACGCCAGGTCGATCGGGCTCCGCGCGACGTCGTGCACCATGTACTCGAGCGGCTGCGGCACCGGCGTACGCGAGCTGTGACGCAGCGTCTCGACGATGTCGTCGGCCGTCCATCCGCGCGCGATCGCCTGGGCGAGCGACTCGCGGGTGAAGCGGAAGACGGTCGCGCCGCCCCGTGACTCGACGTCGGCGAAGGCCGAGAACTGGGCCGCGACATCGGGCCGCAGCGGCCCGGGCGCGACTGCCGTGAGGTCGGCTTGCAGCAGGACGTGGCCGACGCGCTCGGGAAGATGTGCGGTAAGCGACGCCGCGTCGGGCTCGCGCGCGAACGACGAGAGCGCTCCCAGACCCGTGACACCGAGCATCGCCGACTGCGAGATGAACTCCGGAATCGCCCGACTCCAAGCGGCTGCCCGACGCGGGCGCTGCCACCCGAGCCATGAGCGAAGCTCGTCGGCCGACAGCGCCGTGCCGTCGGCTGGGTCGCCGTATGCCGCGAGCAGCAGCGACTTCATCTCGGCGGTGCCGCTGCCGAGGTGATGGGTGAGCCACGCGTCTGCGAGGACGCGCCACTGACCCGACAGCTCGCGCGTGCGCCACTCGTCGAACCGGTCGGTCGGAACCACCATCTCGTCGAGTCCGTCGGCGGCCAGGCCGATGAACCCGGCGGCGAGGGCGAACTCGAGATGGGACTGCGCGACGGTCGGCGGGACGTCGAGCAGCTGCCCGAGGGTGCGCACGTCGCGAACGGCGAGCTTGCCGGCCTGCGTGAGCCGCACCGGTCGGTGGTCGCTGTGCTCGACGAGAACCTCGATACGTCGGAGGAACTCGAACGCCGAGCCGGCAGCCGCCTTGTCGACCAGGGCCGGCCGCTGGCGGGCCGTCCCGACCAAAGCGGGAGGCACCAGTGCTGCTCGGTGAGCGCTGGCCGTCGGCGAGTCGTCCGCCTCGATCGCGGTGACGAGGACGCGGACGGGCCGAAGTGCGGTGTCTGACCCCCAGATGAGGGCACGCTCCCGCAGCTCGGTGACTGCCTCATCGACACTGACGGCCTGCGTGCTGTCGGGCTCGGCCCCGACCCACGCGGCGAGGTCGTCGACGGTGAACGGTGTCGAGATGACCGCAGCTGCATTCGCGACCGCGAGCTGGAGCGCGTTGAGGCCGTTGAGCGCGTCGACGACGGCGTGCCGTGTCGTCGCGCGCGCAGCCAGCTCGCTGATGGCGGCCGGGGCCGGGAAGGCGAGCTCTGGCCTCAGGTGAAGGAGTCGCATGAGGGAGTCGTCGTCCCAGTCACGCAGCATCTGCGTGAGAGTTCGCGGGGCAGACGTGTTCGGGGGCATTCAGTCCACCGTAACGGTGCGCTCGGTCGAACTTGCAGGAATGGATCCTCGAAGGTGCAGAAATCGCTCCTCGAAACGCTGCTGCCGCAAGGTCAGCCGACGCTGGGCGCTGTCGGCGACGGGCGTGTCGCAATAGCCTGACGCCATGACAGCTGCCGAGGCGGCGTCGTTTGCCGCCGGCCCCACCGACGCTCCGCTGCTCGAGGACACGATCGGCGCCAACCTGGAGCGAACCGTCGGGGCCTATCCTGCCGAAGAGGCCCTGGTCGAGGTCGCGTCCGGGCGCCGATGGACGTATCGAGCATTCGACGACGACGTCAACGCGCTCGCCCGCGGACTGCTGGGGCGGGGCGTCGAGGTCGGCGACCGGGTGGGCATCTGGTCGCCCAACTGCGCCGAGTGGACCCTGCTGCAGTACGCGACCGCGAAGGTCGGCGCGATCCTCGTGAACATCAACCCGGCGTACCGCACTCACGAGCTCACCTACGTGCTCAACCAGAGTGGTCTGCGGATGCTCGTGTCGGCGACCGCCTTCAAGACCAGCGACTATCGGGCCATGGTGGCCGAGGTGCGGCCGGAGGCGCCTGCACTGAGCGACGTCTGTTTCATCGGCACCGACGACTGGACTGCTCTCCTCGACGCGGGTGACGGCGTGCCGGCCGACGCGCTCGAACACCGGATGGCCGGGCTTGCGCCGGACGACCCGATCAACATTCAGTACACGTCTGGAACAACAGGGTTTCCCAAGGGCGCGACCCTGAGCCATCGCAACATCCTCAACAACGGCTTCTTCGTGACCGAGCTGATCAGCTTCACCGCTGACGACCGGCTGTGCATCCCGGTGCCCTTCTATCACTGCTTCGCGATGGTGATGGGCAACCTCGGCTGCACGTCGCACGGCGCGACGATGGTCATCCCCGCTCCCGGATTCGACCCGGGCATCACCCTCCAGGCGATCGAGGACGAGTCGTGCACCGGCGTCTACGGCGTGCCGACGATGTTCATCGCTATGCAGAACCATCCCGATTTCCCCGACCGCGACCTGTCGTCGCTGCGCACGGGTCTGATGGCCGGCTCGCCGTGCCCCGTCGAGGTCATGAAGCGCTGCGTCAACGACATGCACATGGCCGAGATCGGCATCGCCTACGGCATGACCGAGACCTCGCCCGTCTCGACACAGACCCGCGTCGACGACGACCTCGAGCGACGCACGGGGACGATCGGACGCGTGCTCCCGCACGTCGAGATCAAGGTGATCGACCCGATGTCGGGCGAGACGGTGCCGCGGGGCACTCCGGGCGAGTTCTGCACGCGCGGCTACTCGGTGATGCTGGGGTACTGGGAGCAGCCCGACAAGACCGCCGAGGCGATCGACGTGGATGGTTGGATGCACACCGGCGACCTCGCGGTCATGCGCGACGACGGCTACTGCAGCATCGTCGGCCGGATCAAGGACCTGGTGATCCGCGGCGGGGAGAACGTCTATCCGCGTGAGATCGAGGAGTTCCTCTACACGCATCCCGACATCGAGGACGTCCAGGTGATCGGCGTTCCTGACGAGAAGTACGGCGAGGAGATCTGTGCGTGGATCCGGATGCGTTCCGGCGCCGCGGAGCTTGACACCGACGCGGTGCGGGCGTTCTGCGACGGTCGGCTCGCCCACTTCAAGATCCCGCGCTACGTGATGATCGTCGACGAGTTCCCGATGACGGTCACCGGCAAGATCCGCAAGGTCGAGATGCGCGAGGTGTCGGTCGAGGCCCTGGGCCTCAGTTGACCGTGACGTAGGTGATCGCGTCGCTGCCTCGATAGCGAACGGCGGCCAGCCAGCGCTGTGACGAGTCGAGCCCCGACCAGCGCAGTTGCAGGTCGACGGGCTCGCCGCCGGTGACGGCCGCCTGGGGCGGGTTGACGGCGAGTCCGCTTCCCGACGGCACGAACGCGGAGTCGGACGAGAGCACCCAGCCGGTGAACCGGGCCGCGACAACGTTGCCCGGCCCGAGCTCGGGGGCATTGATGTAGACGGTGTAGAGGCCAGGGAGCGGTCGGCGAACAGTGAGCTCCTCTGCCGCTTGAGGTGACGACGCCTGCGCGATCAGCCGCTGACCGCGGTACACATACAGGTCCGTGTCGCCGCCCGCGACGAGGTCGGTGGCGAAGCGCGCGGCAACGGCGTGCGCGGGGACGTAGAACAGCTTCTGGGCGGTGGCTGCAGATGAGTCGGGCGCTGCTGGGTCGAAGCCGCCCGGGGTAAGCAGCAGGGGTGCCGGAGTTGCCGCCACCGGCCCGACAATGCGTGTTCGCATCGTTCCGGTGACGCCGGCGGTCGGACGCAGGGAGGCCTCGCCGGCGGCGCCGAACCCGCGGACATCGACGGGTGCGGCAATCGACTCGGGTCGCACGACGATCGGGCTCGTCGCGACGTGGCCGAGCGATCCCGACCAGGTGAGCTGACCCGTGACGAAGTCGCCGTAGTGCGCGGAACGCTGGGCCGACAGGATCACGCGGAACCGCTCGGTGGAGCCGGGCGAGACGCGCAGTGTCGACGGGGTGACCCGCGCCGCGACGCCGGGGAGCCCGGTAACCGTTGCCGTGTAGGTCTCGGGCGCGCTCGCGACGCCGGTGACGTGACGGGTCACGGTGGCCGTGCCCGTAAGCGACCCGACCGACAGGGACGGCGTGTTGGCCCACCGGCGTGGACCTGTGTCGTAAACGATCCCGGGGTCGCTGGCTCGCGCCGGGTCGATCGCCCCGGCCCCGGCGGCGAACGCCCCGGCTCCGCTCGCGATCGGCCGCGCCGTCGTGACGATCGCCGACTTGATGGCGGCCGGCGACCAGTCAGGATGCCGGCTTACGACGTCGGCAGCGAGGCCCGCGACCTGCGGAACTGCCATCGACGTGCCGGAGTAGATGTCCCAGAGACGGCCGAAGTTGAACGGCGGCGCTACTGCGGAGACGACGTTGGTGCCGGGAGCCGAGACATCGGGCATCAGGACGGCGCCATTGTCAGCAATGACCGGACCGCGACCAGAGAAGGCGGCAATGTGTGCTGCCGCCGACGGGTTCACAGCTGCTGGGTCGAACGACGCCGTCGGTCGCGATGTCGTCGCGATGTAGTGGCGGAGCTCGGCTCCAGATCGTGCGTCGACGTGAACGGTCGGAACGGCATGGACATCGGCGCTAGTCGCGCCGGGAGCGGTGTTCGCCAAGATCATCGCGAGGCCGCCCGCGCGGGCGACCTCGGCGCTCTTGCTGACCCTCGCGGTCGCGCCGCGCTCGCAGAGGACGATCGCGTTGTCGACCCGGGCCGCGTCGAGCGAGCCAGGCTCACACAGGCGGGCGGCCCGGTTAGTGGCGCCGCGCGCCGGCACGTCTCCGCCAAATACAAGGCGGGCAGATCTCACCGGGCGGTCGGAGGCCATCGAGCCAAATATCTCGTCGCCGCTGCCGAGCCGTACGCCGCCCTGGAAGGTCGGCTCGGCGACCGCGGCCACCGTGGTGACCCACGGGGCGCCGTGCGCCAACGTGCCAGGTTGTGGGCCGTGGTCGCCGGCCGACGTGGCGACGAAGACACCCGCTGCGGCGGCGTTCGCGAACGCCCGCTCGAGCGGGTCGTCGGAGGCGTCGGAGGGGTCGGCGGGATTGCTCGCTGCGTAGTTGAGCACGTCGACCCCGTCGTGCACGGCCTGGTCGACGGCTGCCAGCACGTCGGCCGTCGAGCATCCGTCGTCCGCCGGGTCGGGGGCGGCCCAGCACGCCTTGTAGACCGCGAGGCCGGCGGCCGGCGCGGCTCCGGTGCGACGACCGAAGTCCTGGCGGTCGATGCGGACGTCGACGCCCGCGTCTCCTGCGGCCGTCGCGGCGACATGCGACCCGTGTCCGCTGCCGTCGCGCGGCGACAGGTACTCCGCGGCGCTCACGCGGTCGGCGCCGAACCCCTCGACGTACGACCGGGCCGCGATCAGCTTCGCGTTGCAGAGGGTGGGGCTCCACTGCTCGCCGGAGTCCTCGCAATGGCCGGTGAACCCGGGATATCTCGCCCGCTGGCTCGAACGGTCGAGGGGAGGTGCGGCGAACGATGGGTTCTCGGGCCAGACTCCGCTGTCGACAACGCCGATCACGACGCCGCGTCCCGCGGCCTCCGGCGGTCGAAGACTGAAGGAGCTCGCCGCGGACCGCGCCGCGCTCGGGGCGCCGTCGAGACGGTCAATGCGGGCAGCCTGGACCGACGCGACCGCAGGCTGCGTCGCAGCGAGCTGGGCCTGGGCGGGAGTCAACAACGCGGCGAAGCCGTCGATGGCTGTGGTGTACGAGTACACGACATCCGGCTCGCCGAGGGCGGCGACGACGTGCTCCTGCAGTCGGTCGAGCCGCGCTGCATAAGCGGCTACGGCCGGACGCCGAGCGTCGAAGCGCGCGCCGTCTCGGGGGATCGTCGCCTCGAAGGAGGCGTTGCCCGCGAACGTCGCGAGCGGGGCGGGCCGCAGCACGACGACGTAGACCGACGTGGCGTCTGCGGTCGAGGCGCCTGACGGCGC
The DNA here is from genome assembly GCA_035473375.1 of Nocardioidaceae bacterium. GTDB lineage: Bacteria > Actinomycetota > Actinomycetes > Propionibacteriales > Nocardioidaceae > DATIOH01. The sequence continues at coordinate 10,137 of DATIOH010000191.1, forward strand.
GGCGGTCGCGGGAAGTCCGGTAGCGCCGGCGACCGCGAGGGCGGCGGTGGCAATGCCGACAGCCGCCATCCGAGATCGCACCCGCGCCTCCTCTCCGCCAAAATCAGAGGACTCCCGGTCGCCGGCCGGGTCAGGGCAGATCCAGCAGATCACAGCAGAACCAGGAGTCACACCTGTCGTGAATACCGTCAGCGTGACTCGCCGCCAGGCCCCGAGTCAATCGGGAGCGGCAACCGATGACCGAAAGGATGAGGGCCGGTGACTGTAGGCTGATTGGGCCTCCGTGTTTCGCGGAGGCCTATGTTTGTCCGCAGTCGTTTGTCGCAGGCGGTCTGCGGCAGTGCAGTGTCCGTCAGATGTTCAGTGGTCAGCGATTTGTCAAAGCGAGGTTGTCGAAGTGCCCACGGGAAAGGTGAAGTGGTACGACGCCGAGAAGGGCTTCGGCTTCATCACCACCGACGGAGGCGGCGACGTCTTCGTGCGATCCGACTCGCTCCCGGCGAGCATCACGCATCTGAAGTCGGGCTCGCGCGTCGAGTTCGGCCTGGTCCAAGGCCGCAAGGGCGATCAGGCGATCCAGGTGAGTCTGGTCGACCCGCCGCCCTCCGTGTCGAAGGCGCTGCGCAAGAAGCCCGAAGACATGGTCAACATCGTCGAAGACCTGATGAAGCTCCTCGAGAACCTCGAGCAGACCTATCGCCACGGACGGCACACCGACGCGCGCTCGGCCAAGCAGACGGCAGTGCTGCTCCGCGCTCTCGCCGACGAGCTCGAGCTCGGCAACGGCTAGCGGTCCGCAGTCAGCCGAATCGCGTGACCGACGACTTATCGCGCGCGAGCACGAGTCCCCGCACCACGACGAACAGCCAGGCGACCATGAGGCCCGCGAGGGTGAACAGGCCGAGTTTCGCCACGAGCGGCATGATCACCGCGACGAACCCGCCGACGACCCACGAGAGCTGAAGCAGCGTCTCCGACCGAGAGAAGACGCTCGTGCGGACCACCTCCGGGATCTCGCGTTGGATCAGTGCGTCGAGCGACAGCTTGCCGAGCGACTGGGTGAGGCCCGCCGTGAGAGCGAGCACCATCGCCGGGATCAGGCCGAAGAACAGCGCCGCGAAGACCGCTGCCGCCGCGTCGGCGATCAGGGTCACGACGACCACGATCTCGGGCGTGCGTGACTTGAGGACCGATCCGATCAGCGTGCCCAGCGCGCTGCCGACGCCGACGGATCCGAGCACGAGCGCCAGCAGCGCGGCTTTGTGGTCCTCCCACCCTTCGATGGGCTTCTCACGCAAGAGGAACGCCATGAACAGGGTGAGGAAGCCCGAGAGCATCCGCAGCCCCGCGTTGCAACGCAGGGCCGTGACGACGGCCGGGGTGATGCCATACCTGTTTGCGCGCCGCTTGGACTCGTCGGACGCGACGTCGCGGTACGGCACCTGCTCCTCGCCCTCGGACGAGTCGACCCGCTCGGGGAGCTTGATCGCGAGAACGGTGCCGCCGATGAACACGACGGCGGCGTACCGTAGCGACCACTCCGGTCCGATCAGGGACAGCAATGCCGCGATAGGTCCGGACAGCGCGGCGCCTGCGAG
>DATIOH010000192.1:0-2707 GCA_035473375.1 Nocardioidaceae bacterium
GGGTTCTACGCCGACTTCCCCGTACCGGTGACGACGTTGGTGTACGTCTCCACCAGAGACGACGGATTGGCGACCTTCGCCTCGAACTCGACACCGCCGCGGAACTCGATGCCGAAGTTGACGCCACGGATCAGCAAACCGGCGACGACGACGATGATGATGATGAGCGAGATGAGATACCAGAGCATGCGCCGACCGACGAAGTCGATGGAGACCCTGCCGGAGTAGAGGCTTGCGCCGATTTCGCCGAGCTTCGACATCAGGCCTCCCCTCCGGCCGGCTGCGCCGACTTCTTCAACGGTGGCATGCCGAGGTGCTGGCGATCGAGGCCCGACCACTTGTGCCCATTGCCGAAGAACTTCGTCTGCGCCAAGAGTGTGATCATGGGCTTCGTCCAGAAGAAGACGACGAACACGTCGATCACCGTGCTGAGGCCGAGCGCGAACGCGAAGCCCTTCACGACGCCGATCGCGAAGAAGTAGAGGACGAGCGCTGCGAGGAACGACACGGCGTCGGCGGCCAGGATCGTCGCTCGGGCTCGTACCCAGCCGGTTTCGACCGCGGTGCGCAGCGTCCGACCGTCGCGCACCTCGTCGCGCAATCGTTCGAAATAGACGATGAACGAGTCGGCGGTGATGCCGACCGCAACGATGAAGCCGGCAATGCCCGGAAGGGTCAACGTGAAGCCGTACGCATGCCCCAACAACAGGACCGCGGCGTATGTCAGCACGCCCGCGATCGCCAGCGACGCGATGATGACGATCGCGAGACCGCGGTAGTAGACAATGCAGTACGCGATTACCAGGATCAGGCCGATGATGCCCGCGAGGATGGCCGCGTCGAGCTGGTTGGTGGCGAGTTCGGGGCCGAGGTTGTCGGTGGCGAGCGTGGTGAACGTCAGCGGCAACGACCCGTATTTCAACGTGTTGGCCAAGTTGCTGGCCTCGCCATAACTGAATGGGTTCGTCGACGGTCCCGAGATCTCGGCGCGGCCGCCGTTGATCGGCTGCTCGTTCGTCGGCGCCGACACGACCTGACCGTCGAGGACGATCGCGAGCTGCTGCCCGGTGCCGGCGATCCGCGTGGTCACGTCGCCGAAGAGCTTCGCTCCGGCACTGTTGAAATCGACGTTGACGACATAGCTGACGCCGCCCTGGGGAATGCCGGCCGATGCGTCGGTGACGTCGGTGCCCTCGATCAGGCTCGGTCCGAGCAGATAGCGATTGCCCTGGTCGTCGCAGGCGAGCAGGGGCTGGGACTCAATGTCGAACTGGCCGGGTTGAGTCGGGTCGAGTGGCTTGTTGCAGTCGAAGGTCGCCAGCCGCCCCAGCCACTCGGCACCGGGATTGGTGTTCCACGTGTAGGGGTCGTCGATGGTAACGAGCTGCGGCGCGACGAGCGCCGGCGGCGGGCCAGTGGTCGGGCCGGTGGCCGTCGGTTCAGTCGGCGACGTCGTCGACCCGGCCGACGAGGTGGACGTGTCGGTCGGTGCGGTTGTCGGAGACGTCGTCGCTGAGGATCCGGTCGTCGAGCCCGGGGTGGTCGGCGCCGCGGCGACGGGAGCCTCGGTCAGCTTCCGTGGCTTGCCGGCCATGTTCGCGTTGCCGGCCGCCTTGTTCGAAGTGGTGTTGGAGGTGGCCGAGTTGGGCTTGGACTTCGGCTTGGCAGGCTCGTCGGTGCTCGACTGGGTCGGCGGATTGACGACTGGCGGGGCCGTCGTCGAGCCCGAGCTCGACGGAGGAGGTGCGGTGGTCGAGCCCGAGCTCGACGGAGGAGGTGCGGTGGTCGAGCCGGAGCTCGACGGTGTCGTCGGGGTGGTGGGGGCCGTGGTGGTCGGCGCGACGGTCGTCGCCGGCCCGATCTCCTGCGCGACGAGGCGGAAGCGCAACTGCGCGGTCTCGCCGATCCGCGAGGCGAGGTTCTCGTCGGGCTTGCCGGGGATCTCGACGATGATGATGTCGCTGCCTTGAGTGCTGACCTCGGCCTCCGAAACACCGGCGCCGTTGACCCGGTCGCTGATGATGTTGACGGCCTGGTCGAGATTCTCCTTATTGACGTCGCCGCCGGCGGATGGCTTGGCCTGGAGGGTGATGCGCTGTCCACCGGCCAGATCGAGGCCGAGCTTTGGCTTCCAACTGCCGAGTGACGCGGCCCCGGCCAGCATCGCGACGATGACGAGCGCGAAGATCGCGAGCGTGCGGACAGGCTTGGACGACTTGGCCGCCACGTCAGTTGGCTCCTCGCGACTCGTGGTCGGTCTCGGGGCCGTCAGTCGACTCGAGGGAGTCGGTCGAGTCAGCGTCGGTCGAGTCAGCGTCGATCGAGTCGGTCTCGTCGGTCGCCTCAGCCGACGGCGCCCGTGTCAGGACCTTCGAAATGGCCCCGCGGTGCACGGTGAGAACGACACCGGGCGCCACCTCGACGAGGACGTTGTCGGCCTCGATTGCGGTGACGGTCCCGAAGATGCCACTCGTGAGCATCACCTCGGCATCGACCCCGAGGGCGCTCTGGATCGCCGAGACTTCCTGTGCACGGCGCCGAGTGGGCCGGATCAGGAGGAAGTACCCGAGGACCGCCAGCAGCAGCAGAGGCAGCACGGCTCCAAGCGATTCCAAATCGGGGAACTCCTTGACATCGGCGCATCACCGCTCAGGCGGCGTCCGATTCGACAACATGGTTGCGGTGCAGTCACAGGCGTGACGACCAA
>DATIOH010000193.1:0-4711 GCA_035473375.1 Nocardioidaceae bacterium
CCGTCTATTTCCCTGTGAATCGGGCATTGTGGACGGATATCGTCGGCGTCTCCCGACGGCTCGCGGCGGAGTTTGCAATATGGATCCACATTGCGGCCCTGCCGCTGCCGCGGTCCTATGTCGTCGCTGCAATGTGAATCCATACTGCGGCCCTGCCCGAACATCTGTCCGCGCCGCCGGCGGCGGGCGTGCAATATGAATCCGAGTTGCGGCCCTGCCGCTGCCGCGACCGCAGTCGTCGGCGCGATTCGGATCCATGTTGCGGCCCTGCCCACACGCACCCCAGCCTGTCCGCGCACCCGGGGCATCGCCGTCATCAGCGCCAAACCGGCGAGACGAGGAGCGGGTCAAGGGCGGGAAGCGGCGCGGCGAACCCTTCGCGCCGAGGTTTTGCAATATGGATCCATATTGCGGCCCTGCCCACACGCATTCCCCCAGCCTGTCCGCACACCCGAGGCATCGCCGCCATCAGCGCCAAGAACCGGCTCGCGCCAAGCGAGCCAAGCAATCAAGCGACGGCGGCGAAGCCTCGCACTAGCCCCTCAGACCTCCTCCGGCACTTCGTCCTCCCCCACCCGCCCATCGATCAACTCCCGCACGACATCCAGATGCCCCGCGTGCCGGGCATACTCCTGCAGCACATGAAACAGGATCCACTCGAGCGTCGGCGGCGGACTGCCACCGAGTGCCTCCGCGCCTCCCGCGGCGAGATCGGTGAGATCCGCAGCCTCGACGATTGTTCGGGTCCGCTGTCCACCGGCCGCCAGGGCTGACAGGAGGCCGGCGAGTGTGTCGTCGCCGCGCAGTGTCCAACGGCCGTCAGAGCCGTCGTCGCCCTGCGGGTCGTCGATGTCCTCGCCGAGGAACCGCCATCGAAGCCACCGGCGCTCCATGAAGACGAGATGCAGGAGAAGCTCGAGCGGCGACCATCCGGACGGCAGGTTGGATGAGTGCAGGTCGGCGTCGGACAGTCCGTCGAGCTTGACCGCGATGGCCGAGCGGTAGAAGTCCAGGTAGTCGAGAAAGCGCTCTTTCGTCCCGGCCGACGCCTCGTCGCGAGGCTCGGGCAGCACCGGGATGGCGAAGGCGTCCATTGCGCCAGTATGGCGAGCCCACGTGCGGCAGGCCGGTCCGCGACGCTAGCGTCTGCCAGCGTGGAGATCGACGATGCGGCTGCGGTGGTCACCGGAGGCGGCGACGGCCTCGGCAGCGTCTTGAGTCTGCGGCTCGCGTCGCTCGGCGCCCATGTCGTCGTTGCCGACATCGACGGCGACGCGGCGAGCCGCACCGTCGCCGACATCCATGCAGCGGGCGGCAAGGCGTCTCCAGCTGAGCTCGATGTCCGCGACGATGCAGCGGTCGCAGCGCTCGTTGAGGAGGCGGCAGCCGCCACACCGGGCGGGCTGCGAGTCTGGGTCAACAACGCGGGCGGCTGGACGCCGGGAGTCGACCAGTTCCCCGACGCGATCGCGTCCGACTGGTCGCGCACTCTCGATCTCAACTTGCGCGCCCCGATGATCGCGATCCAGGCGGCGCGCGAGCGACTCCGCGACAACGGCGGTGGGGTCGTCGTCAACGTCGCGTCGATCGCCGGCTCGGGCTCCGGGGCGTACGGCTCGCCCGAGTACGCCGCGGCCAAAGCCGGGCTGATCAGGCTTACCAGCGCCCTCGGCGGCCTGGCCGCCAGCGACGGGATCCGGGTCAACTGCATCGTGCCGGACTGGATCGGACTCCCCCGCGCCTATGACGAACTGGCGCAGATGACCGACGCCGAGCGGGCGGCCATCCCACCGCTGATTCCGCCCGACCAGGTCGCCGATGTCGTGGTCGGCCTCATCGTCGACGACCGAGCAGTCGGACGCGCCGTCGTGCTGCAGAAATCGCGGCCACGGACCTGACACCGAGCGGGTCGGTGCGTGGGTCCGCGACGGCGACCGGCGAGAATGAGCCGGTCACGAACGACGGACGAGCCCCACTCGCCACAATTCACCTGGTTGAGAAGCCACAAGGTCGAGAAGCAGGTCCCGCATGGCACGCCGTACCACCAGTCCCCCACCGGAGGACTTCGAAGAGCACATCATCGACGTCGACGTCCAGGACGAGATGCGCTCGAGCTATCTCGAGTACGCCTACAGCGTCATCTACTCCCGAGCGCTTCCCGACGCACGCGACGGGATGAAGCCGGTCCAGCGGCGGATCCTCTACACGATGCACGACATGGGCGTGCGCCCCGATCGCGGGCACGTCAAGAGCGCCCGTGTTGTCGGCGAGGTCATGGGACGGCTGCACCCGCACGGCGACGGCGCCATCTACGACGCCCTGGTGCGAATGGTCCAGCCCTGGGCGATGCGGTTGCCGCTCATCGACGGACATGGCAACTTCGGGTCGCCCGACGACCCGCCCGCCGCCATGCGCTACAGCGAGTGCCGGATGGCCCCGGCGGCGATTCCGATGACTGCGGGCATCGACGAGGACACCGTCGACTTCAAGCCCAACTACGACAGTCGCGAGCTCGAGCCGGTCGTGCTGCCGGCCGCGATCCCGCATCTGGTCGTGAACGGCACCACCGGCATCGCGGTCGGCATGGCCACCAACCTCGCCCCGCACAACCTGATCGAGGTCGTCCAGGCGCTCCGGCACCTGATCAAGCATCCCGAGGCGACCCTCGACGACCTGATGCGGTTCGTGTCCGGCCCCGATCTGCCGACCGGCGGCAAGATCATCGGCCTCGACGGAATCCGCGATGCGTACGAGTCGGGCCGCGGCACGTTCCGCATGCGAGCCAGCGTCCGGATCGAGAACGTCACTCCGCGTCGGCGCGGGATCGTGGTCTCCGAGCTTCCGTACAACGTCGGTCCCGAGCGAGTGATCGAGCGGATCAAGCAGCTCGTCCAGACGAAGAAGCTCCAGGGCATCGCCGACGTCATCGACCTCACCGACGGCGAGAAGGGCCTGCAGCTCGTCATCGAGGTCAAGAACGGATTCCACGCCGAGGCGATCCTCGAGCAGCTGTACCGACAGACCCCGATGGAGGAGTCGTTCGGCATCAATGCCGTCGCGCTGGTCGACGGGCAGCCGCGCACACTCGGGCTCCGCGAGCTGCTCGACGTCTACCTCGACCATCGCTACGACGTCGTCCGCCGCCGTACGGCGTTCCGGCGGACGAAGACGTCCGATCGGCTGCATCTGGTCGAGGGTCTGCTGGTGGCCATCCTCGACATCGACGAGGTGATCCAGCTGATCCGGTCGAGCGACAACGCCGAGGAGGCCCGCGGGCGGCTGATGGGCGTCTTCGACCTGACGGAGATCCAGGCCAACTACATCCTCGACATGCCGCTGCGCCGACTGACGAAGTTCTCGCGGATCGAGCTCGAAGACGAGAAGGCCGTGCTCGAGCGGTCCATCGAGGAGCTCAACGCCATCCTCGACGACGACCAGCTGCTCAAGGCCGTCGTGTCCGACGAGCTCGCCGAGGTCGCCAAGCAGCACGGCACTCCCCGGCGCACGGTGCTCCTCGAGTCGGCGGGACAGCCAACGGCTGCGGCCGTGGCGCTCGAGGTCAGCGACGACCCCTGTTATGTGCTGCTCTCGTCGACCGGACTGCTCGCTCGCACCACCGACGATCAGCTGCCCGGTCGAGGCGGTGCCCGGGCCAAACACGACGTCGTCGTTGCGGCGGCGGCAGCGACCGCACGCGGCACCGTCGGCGTCGTCACCTCGCATGGACGCCTTATCAAGCTGGGCGTGCTCGACCTGCCTGCGCTGCCGGCCACGGCTGCGGCGCCACAGCTGCAGGGCGGAGCCCCGCTGACCGAGTTCTTGCCGCTCGAGTCCGGCGAGCGACCCGTCACACTGACGTCGCTCAACCCCGACTCGCTCGGCCTGGCGGTCGGCACGGCCCGCGGCGTCGTGAAGCGGGTGCTGCCCGACGTACTGACCAACCGCGATGCGTGGGACGTCATTCGCCTCGACGACGGCGACGCGGTCGTCGGCGGGGTCGAACTTGCCGACGCCGCCGACGAGCTAGTTTTCGTCACTTCGGACGCGCAGCTGCTGAGGTTCCCGGCGTCCGCCGTGCGCCCGCAAGGCAGGTCGGGCGGCGGGATCGCCGGCGTCCGGCTCGCGAAGGGCGCGCGGGTCGTCTGGTTCGGCGCGGTCGCGAGCGGCGCCGAGGCAGTCGTCGTGACGGTCTCCGGCTCGTCCGACGCGCTCCCCGGCACCGAAGCCGGCCATGTGAAGGTCACGCCCTTCTCCGAGTACCCCGCCAAGGGGCGGGCCACTGGCGGGGTTCGCTGCCATCGGTTCCTGAAAGGCGAGGACACCCTGATCCTCGGCGCTGTCGCCACGACCCCGCCGCGCGCGGCCGCCGCGAGCGGTGCGCCGATCGACCTGCCCGACGAGCCCGGACGACGCGACGGCTCGGGCACGCCGGCCTCGCAGCCGATCGCCGCGGTCGCAGGCCCGATCCGCGTGTGATGCGTCGTCGACCGGCGTCCGCATTCGGCGGTGCCCAGGGCCACCCATGGGAGGCTGTGTGGATGCGCACCGCCCGCCGGACTGTCGTCGCGCAAGCGCTGTTCGCCCTCGTCTGCGTGGTCGTCCTGTCCTCGTGCAAAGGCGGCGGGTCGAGTGACAACAACGAGCCACCGGCCGATCGGCTGGCAGCCGCGAAGCAGAGCCTCGACGACGCCGACTACATCGGGTTCACCAT
>DATIOH010000194.1:0-9559 GCA_035473375.1 Nocardioidaceae bacterium
GCGGCCACGTTGACGGAGTCGCCGACGACGGCGTAGTGCATGCGCCGCTCAGACCCGACGTTGCCCGCGACGACCGAACCGCTGGTGATGCCGATTCCCGTCTGCAAGCGCACGTTCGGCATGGACGGGATGTCGAGGCTCACGACACCGGACTGAATCGCGAGGGCGGCCCGCACGGCGCGCTCGGGATCGTTCGAGTGCATGACCGGGGCGCCGAAGAACGCGAAGATCCCGTCTCCCAGAAGGTCGGCAACTGTTCCGCCCTGATCCTCGACAGCGTCGCTGGCGACAGTGAGGTACCGGTTCAGCAGGTCGAGCGCCTGCTCCGGCTCATGCTGGGCGGCGAGCGCGGTGTATCCGCGGACGTCGGCGAATAGCGTCGACACATGTCGCCGGTCTCCGCCGAGGCTGACTCCGAAGGGGTCGCGAAGCACCTCGGCGGCAATGCTGTCGCTGACGTAGCGGCCGAGCAGGTCCGCGAGCTGGTCCTGAAGCGCCTTTGTTCGCAGCAGAGAGCGCAGTCGTGCCGCCAACTCGATCTCGTCGAAGGGCTTCGTCAAGAAGTCGTTCGCCCCGGCCTCGAGTCCTCGTGCCTTGTCTTCCGGACGGTCGAGCGCGGTGAGCAGCAGAATCGGCAGCCCTGTGTGCTCGGGCTCGCGGCGGAGGCGCTGGCATACCTCGACCCCGTCGATCTCCGGCATCATCACGTCGAGACAGACGAGGTCGGGCTCCTCCGTCACAATCGCGGCGAGCGCCGAGCGGCCATCGACTGCCTCGACGACGTCGTAGCCCTGGTGGGTCAGAAGTTTGCGAAGTAGCGCAAGGTTGGCGGGCTCGTCGTCGACAGCCAGCACCAGCGGTCTCTCGCGCGTCATGGGAGCAGGTTTCCGACGCTGTCGACGAACGTGGCGAAGTCGATCGGCTTGCTGATGTAGCCGTCGAACCCGGCCTCGAAGACGCGATCGCGGTCGCCCATCATCGCGTGCGCGGTGAAGGCGACGACGCGGATGTCGGCCGTGCTCTCGTCCGCGCGCAGCCGATCCAGAGCCTGCCAGCCGTCCATGTCGGGCAGACCGAGGTCCATCAGGATCAGATCGGGCGTCCGCTCGCCGGCGAGGCCGAGCGCGGCTTCGGCGGTGCCGGCCGACAGCACGTCGTGACCGGCGCCGCGGAGCAGCTTGGTGGCCAGAGCCAGGTTCGCCGGAATGTCCTCGACCACCAGAATGGTCGCCATCAGGTGCGCTTCCCGCCGGGGAAGTGCGCCGCGAGCATGTCGAGAAGCGGGTCCTTGCTGATCGGCTTCGCCAGGTGTCCGTCGGCGAGGTCCGGCATCTCCGCGACATCGACGACCGACACGACGATGACGGGGATGCCCCTCGTCTCCGGATCGTTCTTGATCTCCTGCAACACGTCTCCGCCGGCACGATCGGGCATCAGCAGGTCGAGGAGTACCGCCGCCGGCCGGAGCCGGCGGATGTCGCTGAGGGCGGTTTCGGCGCTGGCCGTCGCGACCCGGTACGGCGTGCCCGCGAGCATCTTCTGCAGGAGCGGCGCGACGGACGGATCGTCGTCGATGCTGACGAGCAGGTGCTCGGCGTCGGATCCAGGGCCGTCGTCTGCTGGGACGCGGTCTTTGGGCACCGCCTGAATCTCGAGCGGCAGCGTCAGGTGAAACACCGTCCCCTCGCCGATGACGCTCTCCAACGCGATGTCGCCGCCCATCGCCCGCGCGAGCCGACGGCTGATGGCGAGACCGAGCCCGGTCCCGGACTCTGCGCCGTCGTCGACCCGACGGAACTCCTCGAAGATCGCCTCATAGTCCGAGGGGTCGATTCCGGGCCCGGTGTCGCGGACCGCGATGTGCAGCCCGTTGTTGCCAGGCTGGTCGGCCTCGACCACGACTTCGCCGGCCGCGGTGAACTTCAACGCATTGCCGACGAGATTCACCAGGATCTGACGGAGCCGCTGTCGGTCCAGCGTCACCTCGTCCGGGGCACCGGAGTCGCGCCAGAGCAGATCGAGTCCTTTCTGGCTCGCCAGCGAGCGGTGCTGCGTGACGACTGACTCGATCAGCTCCGCGGGCGCGAATGCCTGCGGCTCGAGGACGAGCTTTCCCGCCTCGATCCTCGAGAGATCGAGGATCTCGTTGATGAGTCCGAGCAGATCGCGACCGCCGCGCTGAACCCAGCCCAGCGATTCCTTCTGCGCGTCGTTGAGCGGTCCGTCGACGCCCGCCAAGACAGCGTCGGTGAATCCGAGAATCGCGTTCATCGGAGTTCGCAACTCGTGGCTCACGCTCGCCAAGAACCGCGACTTCGCCTCGCTGGCGCGTGCCAACGACGCGTTCGTCTCGGTCAGACGAGCACTGAGGGTGCGCTCGCTCTCGAACAAGGCGGCCAACTGGGCGCTGGTCGTGTTCAAGTCGTCGGCGAGTTTGCCGAGCTCGTCGCGGTTCGGCACGTCGACCCGCTGGTCGAAGTCGCCCGCGGTGACGTGAGCGAGCGCGCCCTGCATCTTTCGGACCGGCAAGATGAATGCCCATGCCAGCGCAAACCCGAGGATCAGCGCGACGAAGACGCTCAGCAATGAGATGACGATGACGATTCGGGTCAGGAAGCTGCGATCCGACTGGAACGCCGACCGGACCTCGACCATCTGCTGGTTGGCCGTGTCGATGAACGGATGGAGCAGCTCGTCTTCGAGAACGTGTGAGTTCGGGTGCTCCCGGGCCAGGTGCACCGCCTCCGCGGCCTGATAGCGACCGCTGTCGAACAGCTTCGTCACGCGGGCGCTCGACTGCGCGTACGTGTCGTTGGCCGCTCGCACCTGCTGATAGAAGTCGGCGTTGGCGGGGTCGGTGGCCTCGAGATCGTCGAGCAGCGTCACGAAGTCCGCCTTGGCGTCGGCGATCTTCTGCAGCCAGTCAGCGGTTGGGCCGCCAGGCTGGTTGACCTGCAGGAGTTGCATGGCGCGGAAATGGCTCTGCGACGTGACGTCGTACAGCATCTGCTGGGCGCTGCTCGCCTTGACCTGATGCGCGTTGAAGTCGTCCATGCGCTGATCCATGCGGCCGATCACGACCAGGCTGAGCGCGCCCATGCCGACGAGAAGGAGGGAGACGGCGAGGAAGCCGAAGAGAAGCTTGCGATGAATGCTCGAGTTGACTCGAGCTGTGGCGTCGACGACCGGCCGCAGCCAGCCGAGCAGGCGAGGCAGCTGCGGGTCCGCGCTTGTATCGCCTGGTGCTGACGACGGTGCGGGTCGACGGGTATCAGGTGGCTGCATGGAACAGTCGCCTCCGATAGTCGCTCCGGTGCTGGCCCAGCCCCAACACCCGCGAGTCGCAAGGCGTCATCGTATTGCGTTATGGCGCTCGGAGGGCAGTCGTTTGTCGCCGCCATGAGCGACTCCACTGATAAGCCGCGCAAGCGAGCACGACGGCCACGATCGGCGACAGCGCCAACAGCTCGAACTCCAGCCGCTCACCCTCGAATCCAGCCGGCAGGTGCGAGTCTGGCGCCGACGTTCCGAAGCCCGGCCACAGTAAGCAGACGGTCGCGAGCAGTGACCATCCGGTCGCCAAGGCGGTGACGACCCACACCGCCACGCGCCCGCCAGGCACGCGGAACGGACGCATGAGACCTGGCTCTCGTCGGCGCAGGACGAGGAATGCGGGGTAGATCAGCAGGTACGCCAGCACGATCAGGGCGATCGACACGGTCAGGGCGACCGAGAAGTACTTCTGCCCGTCGCCGTCGGTGAGCCACAGGTCGAGCGCCATCGCGGCCAGCGACACGGCTCCCGACACCAGGCCCATCACCACCGGCACGCCGCTGCGGGAGGAGATCCGGCCGAGCACGCGAGGTCCGCCGCCGTCGAGGCACGCTGCGGCCTGCGCCCGGCCCGCGCCGATGATCCACGCCGACCCGCTGGCGAGCAGCACCCAGATGAACAGCCAGGCGCTCAGCCAACCGAGCGCCGAGCCCGCGCCGGTCAACGTGACCGAGCCGTCCGCGGCCACGTCGCCGCCGTAGACCGTGAAGACGGTCCGCATCGCGTCGATCAGCCCGTGGAGCGACGTGATCTGAGCCGGCGGCAGCACGACCAGCACCGCGACGATCGGCACCCCGTACATCAGTGCCTGGCCGATACCGGCACGCGCGATGGCCACCGGAATGTCGCGGCGCGGGTCCCGCATCTCCTCGGCCGCGGCCGTCGGCAGCTCAACGCCGACGAACGAGTACAGCAGCACCGGCACGACCGCGATGAAGACCGAACTGGACGGCGACAGGTCGGTCGGCGCGATCCCGTGCAGGCCATGCTGGGCGCCGTAGAGGCACACGCTGACGGTGAAGAACGTCAGCAGCACAATCTGGCCGATCGCACCGCTCGTCGGCACCCACTTGCCGAATCGAAGTGGGATGACCGCGCCCACTGTCGCGACCGCGACGAAGACTGCGCCGAAGACATACAACTCTGGTTGTGAAAGATGGCCGATGAACCGCTCGTACACCGACATCGCGACGACAGCCACCGAGCCACCGAGCCACATCGGCGTGCCGGCCCAATAGAGCAGCGATGTCAACGAGCCGGCGAACTGGCCGAACGCTCGACGCACCCACACATACGCGCCGCCCTCCTCCGGCAGAGCTGCCCCGAGCTCCGCGCTGATGAGGGCTGACGGGACGAAGAAAAACACGAACAGCACGATCAGCCAGGTCAGAGCCTCGCCGCCGCCAATCGCAATCGCGCCGATCGTGTCGACGACCACCATCGCCGAGATGAGGAAGAAGACGGTGTCGAGGCGGCTCAGCTCGCGCCGCAGCTTGGTGCGCTCGTCGGCAACGTCGCGCTCGGCGACGCCGAGGTTGGCGGCCATCATGACGCAGCCTCCGCATGCACGCCGAGTGCCAGCGAGACCTGACGCGCCGTCCGCAGCGCCGAGCGGACGGCCCCGTCGGAGTGGCTCGACTCCGTCGTGTCGCCGCCGAAGTGCACCCGCCCGTGCGGCCGTCGCAGGGCGTCCGCCAGCGCGTCGAACCGTGATCGACCCTCAGCCACGGGCCAGTACGCGACGGCGTGCGGGTAGTCGTACGCCCGCGCCTCGGTGACGAGCTCCCCGATGCCCGGCAGTAGCGCGCGCGTCGGGCCGCCGTCGCGGTCGCGCACCGTCAGCGCCTCAAGCTCTGCGATCGCGCGCTGGGTGATCGTCTGCGGAGGCAGGCCGTTGAGCGGCACTGCGTGATGTCCGTGGATGAGCAGTGTGAGGACGAGGTCTGCGTCGGGGTCGTCGGACGCACCTGCGTAGACGCAGCCCGCGGGCGAGTCGGTGAGCAGCGTGAACAGCCCGTCGGCCTGATCGGACCACAGCTCACGCGCCTCAGCCCTCGCACGCACGAGCACCTTGACGTAGCGACCCGACCTGGCTGCGTCCATCGCTGCCCGCGCATGAGCGTCTACCGGGGCGTCGAGCGCGATCCACGGCAGTGCCCAGCTCGGCGTCGTCACGACCACTCGCTCCGAGCGAACCAGCGATGTGCCGCCGTCGGCGCAGCGTGTCTGCACCTCGCAATAGCGCCCGGCGTCGCGGACGCTGATCACTCGCTGCTGCGTCAGGGTCGTCCCGTCGGGCAGGCCAGCGACAAGGGCGTCGACCAGCCGGGCATTTCCGCCGACGACGTGTGCGTTGAGCTCGCCGAAGTGGCCCGGCCGGTCGAGGAACGGCCGCATCTCGGCGATGCCGTCGAGAGCGCTGATCTGGTCCCACTCGATCGCCGTCTCGGACTCGACGACGACACGGATCCACTCGGCCACCCGATGCGAGCCTGCAGTCGACCGCACGTACGACGCGAAGTCGGACGCCATCAGGGGTCGCAGCGAGCCGTCGCCTGCCTCGACACGCGTGAGGAGCGCGCCGATCCGCGCGTTCCAGTCGACGAACGCCGCCTGATCGCCCTCGTCAGGCCCGAAGACGTCGGCCAAGTACGCCGCGCGGTCGCCGTCGCCCCGGCAGGCGTAGAGGGTCCCGCCGAGCACGACGCTCGACTGTGCGTAGTCAAGCTCCAGCGGGAGGCTGAGCTCGTCGAGCAGCGCCCACGCCGGGCTGCCTTCCCAGAACTCCTCCATGTGGGCCTCGGCGACCAGGCCGTCGGCGAAGGTGACGCTGTGCACGCGTCCGCCGATGCGCGCGTTCTCCTCGAGCACCAGGCTCGGGACGCCCACTCGTTGGAGCTCGTACGCCGTGACCAGGCCGGCGAGCCCGGCGCCGACGATCACCACCGGCACGTCGGGCCTCACCGACTTGCCCCCTCATCGAGTCGGTGTGGCCTCGGTGCGACCTCCAGATCCGAGCCTCGCCGCATCGCCGTGTCGTCCATCGCGGCGTCCTCCCGTCGATGCTCTTCGCGCTCGCGAGTGGTGCGTTCGTTGCCGTGCTCATAACAGCCTTCGTTACTGGCATACACGGTTTGCCTACAACGCGCAAGTGATAGTCGTCAGGACTTAGGAGGTAACGGCAGCGACCTTGATACGTCCGGCGTCGATCTGCATCCGCGCGGCTGTCAGATCGTCTTGGGCCAGCGAAGAGCCCGAGTGGAGTCGGTCAGACCGGCTCGGACGTCTCGTCGTAGGCCTGCCGCATAGCCTCGTGGATCGGCGTGGCCCGGCCACGCGTGTAGGCGTCGTCCCACTCGGCCGGTGTGAGCGCCGCGCGTGCCTTCGCGATCGGCTCCGCGATCTCGGCGTCTTGCTGGGCGAGCCGGCTCTGCCCGACTTCGTCGTGACGGGCGTCGGCCGCCCCGAGCAGCCAGGCCGCCCGCTTGCTGTCGCCCATGTCGGCGAGCAGCGCGGCGAAGTCCTCGCTGGTGGCCATGACGTTGCCGGTGACGTTGATCGCAAGGACTGTCGGGATGAGCGGGCGCATCATCGCGTACGCCTCGTCGAGGCGGCCGAGGATCCGCAGCGAGCAGGCGACGTTGTGCTCGTCGGCGAGCGCCGCATACGGATTCCCGGTCCGTTTCGCGACCTCCAAGGCCTCCCGCTTCAGCTGCAGCACCACCTCGTGATCGCCGCCCGTCGACTGGATGTGCCACGCGAGGTTCGAGATCGACTCGCGGAGCTGCAGCAGATTGCCGGTCGACATCGCGACGGCGACAGACTCGTCGTAGAGCTCGCGCGAGGCATCGTGGCGGCCCAGGTCCGCCTCCATCATGCCGGTGATGTTGAGCGCAGAGACGAGGTACATGTCGTCGCCGACGCGACGCATCATCGCGATCGCCTGCTCGAGGTACGCGCGTGCCTCTTCGGCACGGCGTGCGAGAACCAGGACGGTGCCCAGGTAGAGAAGCAGCCGGGCACGCTCCGAACTGTCAGCGGTGTCGCCGCGCCCGATCGCGCGCTCGATCACCCCGCGGCTGTCGCCGGGGATGTAGCCGTGCGTCGACGCCCACAGCAGCCCTGCCTCCGCCAGCAGCCGGACACCGAGGGCGGTGCGCTCCGGGTCGTGCGGGTCGTCGTCCGGCATCGCCCACGCGACTGCCTCGCGGATATTTGCGTCGTCCTCCTCGAAGCGCGCCCGCGCGTCGAGCCAGCCGCTTCCGAGCAGCAGCGCCGACAGATCCTTGGCCGTCGACGCGTAGTGCGACGCATGCCGCCACCGTGTTTCGTCGAGCTCGCCGTTGTCTCGCAGCGCCTCCCTCGCGTAGGCGCGGACGGTCGCGAGCAACTCGATGCGGGGCTCGCCGTCGACGCCCTCGCCGACGCTCACCAGGCTCGCGTCTACCAGCTCGGCGACGAGATCCAGCGGGTCGTCGCGAGCGTCGCACGAGACGGCCTCGACCGCGGCCAGGTCGGCGCCGCCGGCGAAGACACCGAGCCGACGGAAGGCCGTCTGCATCGGCTCGCTGAGCAGTTCGTACGACACCGTGATCGTGTCGCGCAGCGTTCGTTGCCGACTCGGTCGCTGGCGAGCCGCGTCGCCGAGATCGAGCACGCGGTCAAGCCTCGCCAGCAGCGCCTTCGGGCTCAGCAGCTTGGCCCGCGCGGCGGCCAGCTCGATGGCGAGCGGCAGCCCGTCGAGGCGTCGGCAGATCTCGACCACGTCGGCAGCGTTCTCAGCGTTGATCGTGAACCTCGGCTGCGAGCGCCGGGCGTGCTGAGCGAACAGCTGGACCGCCGGCGAGGCGGTCGCGAGCTCGACGCTGTCGTCACCCGGAAGGTCGAGCGGTGCCACGGAATGCTCGTGCTCCGCCTCGACATGCAGCGGTCGGCGAGAAGTCGCGATGACTGCCGAGCGGTCCGCGGCTCCGAGCAGTCTCAGCGCAAGGTCGTCGGCGCCGTCGAGCTGCTCGAGGTTGTCGAGCACATAGAGCGCGTTGCGGCCCGCTACCGACTGGAGGAGCTCGTCCGGCGACCGTCGGTCGTCAGGAACGTCGAGCTGCTCGCCAAGGGCCGCCCACGCCGACTCAGCAGTCGTGTTCATGGCGAGGGCCACGAAGAAGACGCCGTCGTACCCATCGGCCAGCTGTTCGGCGACCGCGACCGCGAGCCGCGTCTTGCCTGTGCCGCCCGGCCCGGTCAGGGTCAGCAGCCGAGCTGTGCCGCTCGCGACCCGGCTCACGATGTCGGCGACGTCGGCGTCGCGCCCGATCAGCGGCGTCGCCGACGAGGGGAGCCGTGAGGCGGCGCCCAACGTCCGCAGCCCCGGGAAGTCGCGCTCGAGGCCGTCGACCGTCAGCTGGTAGAGGCGCTCCGGCATCGGGAAGTCCTTGAGCCGGTGGGCTCCGAGGTCGTCGAGCCGGATGCTGACCGACGGCTTCGGCCCGACGAGGGCCGCGGTGCTCGACGACACGATGACCTGCCCACCGTGTGCTGCGGCGGCGATCCGGGCTGCTCGGTGCACGTCGAGGCCGACATACGCGTCGCCATGCACCGCAGGCGTGCCCGTGTGCATGCCGATCCGCACCCTGAGCGTCTCGTCGCCGGGCCAGGGCTGGGCGGCGAGGTCGCGCTGCGCCTGTGCAGCAGCCTCGACCGCCTGCGGCGCCGTCTCGAACACCACATAGAAGCTGTCGCCTTCCGTGCCCAGCTCGACGCCGCCGTGCTCCGACCAGGCGCGACGCATGATCTCGCGCTGGCTGTCGAGCGCGTCGGCGTAGGCCGGACCGAGCCGGCTGAGCAGGGCGGTCGACCCCTCGATGTCGGAGAAGAGCAGCGTGACGGTTCCCGACGGCAGCGTGCGCATCGGCGGACTGATGGTCGTCACCGGACGTCCACTAGGGCGCCGTCACCGCGTACGCATGCGCGATCACGTCGTAGACGGGAGTGTCGCGGCCCGACTCGTAGGCCTGCTTCCAGTCGGTGGCCGAGACCATGGCTCGCGCCTTGGCGATCGCGCCGGCGATCTCGGCCTCCTGATGGGCGAGGCGGGGGATGCCCGATCGCTCGTGCAGGGCGTCGGCGGCGCCGAGAAGCCGCGCCGCCGATCGACTGTGGCCGAGCTCGGCCAGGATCGCCGCGTAGTCCTCGGCGACGAACATCATGTTCGCGGTGACGTTGAGGG
>DATIOH010000195.1:0-17869 GCA_035473375.1 Nocardioidaceae bacterium
TGCGCGCGGACGGCCCGTTCGCGGGCTGCCGCCGCACGTCGTCAGCGGCGCCGGCTGCGACTCGGTGGCCGCGTGGCGGGGTGCTTTCCTCGCGCACGGATCGCTGACCGAGCCGGGCCGATCGTCCGCGCTCGAGGTGACCTGCCCGGGGCCGGAGGCTGCTCTCGCCCTCGTCGGAGCCGCCCGTCGGCTGGGCATCTCGGCCAAGGCGCGCGAGGTCCGCGGCGTCGACCGCGTCGTCATTCGCGACGGCGACGCCATCAGCGCGCTGCTGACCCGGCTTGGTGCGCACGAGTCGCTGCTGGCATGGGAGGAGCGTCGGCTGCGCCGCGAGGTGCGGGCGACCGCTAACCGGCTCGCCAACTTCGACGACGCCAACCTCCGCCGGTCCGCTCGGGCCGCGGTGGCCGCCGGCGCCCGCGTCGAGCGCGCGCTCGAGATCCTCGGCGACGAGGTACCCGACCACCTGCGGATGGCGGGAACGCTGCGCGTCGAGCACAAGCAGGCCAGCCTCGAGGAGCTCGGTCAGCTCCACGACCCGGTCTTGACCAAGGACGCCATCGCCGGCCGCATCCGCCGCCTGCTCGCGATGGCCGACAAGCGGGCGCAAGACCTCAACATTCCCGACACCGAGGCGTCGCTGACCCCCGAGATGCTCCAAGACGTGCCGTAAAGCCACCCGTGTCGCGTTGATAGGGTCGAAGGCACTTTGGACCGTCCTCCACCCGCAGGGAGAACCGCGTGACCGTCCGCGTAGGCATCAATGGCTTCGGCCGCATCGGCCGTAACTTCTTCCGGGCCGCCATGGCCTCCGGCGCCGACATCGAGGTCGTCGGCGCCAACGATCTGACCGACAACAAGGCGCTCGCGCATCTGTTGAAGTACGACTCGATCCTGGGTCGGCTGGGCGAGGACGTCGAGGTCAGCGGCGACACCATCAAGGTCGGCCGCCACACGATCGCGGCCCTGGAGGAGCGAGACCCCGCCAACCTGCCGTGGAAGGACCTCGGCGCAGACGTCGTCATCGAGTCGACCGGCTTCTTCACCGACGCCACGAAGGCGAAGGCGCACATCGACGCAGGGGCGAAGAAGGTCATCATCTCCGCGCCGGCGAGCAACGAGGACGTCACGATCGTCATGGGCGTCAACCACGACTCCTACGACCCCGCGAGCCACCACATCATCTCGAACGCCTCGTGCACGACCAACTGCCTCGGCCCGATGGCCAAGGCCCTCCACGACGAGTTCGGCATCGTCCGCGGCCTGATGACGACGATCCACGCGTACACGGCGGACCAGAACCTGCAGGACGGTCCGCACAAAGACCTCCGTCGGGCGCGGGCCGCGGCGATCAACATCGTCCCGACCTCGACCGGCGCCGCTAGGGCAATCGGCCTCGTGCTGCCCGAGCTCAAGGGCAAGCTCGACGGCTATGCCCTCCGCGTGCCGGTGCCGACTGGCTCGGCCACCGACCTGTCGTTCGAGGCCGGCCGCGACACGTCGGTCGACGAGGTCAACGCGGCCATGAAGGCCGCGGCCGAGGGTCCCCTGAAGGGCTTCCTGCGCTATACGGACGACCCGATCGTCTCCAGCGACATCGTCACCGACCCGTCGTCCTGCATTTTCGACTCTGGGCTGACCAAGGTCATCGGAAATCAGGTCAAGGTCGTCGGCTGGTACGACAACGAGTGGGGATACTCCAACCGGCTAGTCGACCTCGTCGGCTTCGTCGGCGGCTCGCTCTGACTCGTGGCCGCTCTCAAGACCGTCGACGAACTCGACGCCGACCTCGGCGGGCTGTCCGGGCGACGGGTCCTGGTCCGATCTGACCTCAACGTTCCTCTCGACGGCGGCCGTATCACCGACGAGGGCCGCATCAAGGCCAGCGTCCCGACGATCCAGGATCTCCGCGACCGCGGGGCACGGGTCATCGTGACGGCTCACCTCGGGCGGCCGAACGGTGCGCCCGACCCCAAGTACTCGCTCGCGCCGGTTGCTGCGCGACTCGGTGAGATCCTCGGCGTCGATGTCGTCGCGGCGAAGGACACCGTCGGCGACTCCGCACGGTCAGCGGTCGGCTCGATGAACGACGGCGACGTCGTGGTGCTCGAGAACGTCCGCTTCAATGCCGGCGAGACGAGCAAGGACGACGCCGAGCGAGGTGCGTTCGCCGATCAGCTGGCGGCGTTGGCCGACGCATTCGTGAGTGACGGGTTCGGCGTCGTCCATCGCAAGCAGGCGAGCGTCTACGACGTCGCCCAGCGGCTCCCGCACGCGGCTGGCGGGCTGGTGCTCGCCGAGATCGACGTGCTGCGCCGCCTCACCGACGATCCAGCACGGCCCTACGTCGTCGTCCTCGGCGGCTCCAAGGTGTCCGACAAGCTCGGCGTCATCGACAACCTCCTCAGCAAGGCCGACAAGCTGGTCATCGGCGGTGGCATGGTCTTCACGTTCCTGAAGGCGAAGGGGCGAGAGATCGGCAGAAGCCTCCTCGAGGAAGACCAGGTCGACACCGTCCGCGGCTACCTCGCGCGAGCGCGAGACAGCCGTGTTGAGATCGTGCTCCCGACCGACATCGTCGTCGCGGCCGAGGTCAGCGCCGATGCGCAGCCGACCACGGTGCAGGCCGACTCGATCCCCGACGACGCGATCGGGCTCGACATCGGGCCGGCGTCGGCCCGAGCGTTCGCAGCCGTGATCGCCGACGCGAAGACTGTCTTCTGGAACGGGCCGATGGGCGTTTTTGAGATTCGGGCCTTCGCAGCGGGTACCGACGCGGTAGCTCAGGCCCTCACGCAGGTCGACGGGCTGCCCGTGGTCGGCGGCGGCGACTCGGCCGCTGCCGTGCGCCAACTCGGATTCGCCGACGAGCAGTTTGGCCACATCTCGACCGGCGGCGGCGCCAGCCTCGAGTATCTCGAGGGCAAGTCGCTGCCCGGCATCGACGTTCTGCAGGACTGACAGGCAACGAGGAGAGCATGCCCGCTCGCACGCGCACCCCGCTGATGGCGGGGAACTGGAAGATGAACCTCAACCACCAGGAGGCTGTGGTCCTGGTGCAGAAGCTCGCCTGGACGCTGGCCGACAAGAAGCACGACTTCGCCAAGGCCGAGGTCGCCGTCGTGCCGCCGTTCACCGACATCCGCAGCGTCCAGACGCTGGTCGACGGCGATCACCTCGAGATCCGCTACGGCGCGCAGGACGTGTCGGCGCACGACAACGGGGCGTACACCGGCGAGATCAGCGCCTCGATCCTCGCGAAGCTCGGCTGCTCATACGTCGTGGTCGGGCACTCCGAGCGGCGCGAGTACCACCATGAGGACGACGCCCTCGTCAACGCCAAGGCGCACAAGGCGCACGCGGCCTCGATGACGCCGATCGTCTGCGTCGGCGAGGGGCTCGACGTCCGGCAGGCCGGCGAGCAGGTGCCGTACACCTTGGCCCAGGTCGACGGGTCCCTGAGCGGGTTCTCCGCAGAGCACATCGCCGGCCTGGTCGTGGCGTACGAGCCGGTCTGGGCAATCGGCACCGGCGAGGTCGCGACGCCCAAGGACGCGCAGGAGGTGTGCTCGGCGATCCGCGGTCGGATCGCGGAGTCGTTCGGCGCCGACGCCGCAGCGGCGATCCGCATCCTCTACGGCGGCTCGGTCAAGGCGGCCAACGTCGGCGGCATCATGGCCGAGCCAGACGTCGACGGATGCCTGGTCGGCGGGGCGAGCCTCGACGCCGACGAGTTCGGCGGCATCTGCCGCTGGTATGCGATGCCCGTGCTCTGACGGGACGGAAGGTAGACTCGCCCGTCGTGATCCTCGTTTTTCAGATCTTGTTGGCATTGACCAGCGCGGTTCTCGTCGTCATGATCCTGCTGCACAAGGGCCGCGGCGGCGGATTGTCCGACATGTTCGGTGGCGGCTCGTCGAGCGGCCTCGGCGGATCGTCGGTCGCTGAGAAGAACCTCGACCGGATTACGATCGGGGTCGCGCTGATCTGGGTCGCGTGCATCATCGCCCTTGGACTCTTGCTGAAGGGCACCTGACGACGGAGCATAGAATCGGCCAACGGCGCTGCTGAGAGCGTCGCTGACGACTGCGATGAGGAGTTGACCAGTGGCTGGTGGGAGCGCCATCCGGGGAAGCCGCGTCGGTGCGGGTCCGATGGGCGAGGCGGAGCGCGGCGACACTGCCCCGCGTCACCGCGTCGCGTACTACTGCGCGAACGGGCATCAGACGGCCCCGATGTTCGCCGTCGACGCGCCCGTCCCCGATACCTGGGACTGCCCCCGCTGCGGGCTGCCGGCCAATCGCGATTCCGACAATCCACCACCGCCGCCGAAGATCGAGCCGTACAAGACCCATCTCGCCTATGTGAAGGAGCGTCGCTCTGACGCCGAGGCGAAAGAGATCCTCGACGAGGCGCTGCAGACGCTTCGCGCCAAGCGCAAGTCGGGCGAGATTATCTTCTGACCCGCATGCGCAGAACCTCCTGGCCCAGCGCGACGAGCGCGGAGGACGATAAGCGCATGACCGAGACGAAGCCGACGCGCGACGATCAGTTCTCCTTCGGCCTGTGGACCGTCGGCTGGCCGGCCCGCGACCCGTTCGGCGACGCCACGCGCGCGCCGCTCGACCCGGTCGAGTCCGTGCACAAGCTCGCGGAGCTGGGTGCCTGGGGTGTCAGCTTCCACGACGACGACCTCATCCCGTTCGGCGCCGACGACGCCGAGCGCACCAAGCTGATCGAGCGGTTCAAGGACGCGCTGGCCGAGACCGGATTGGTCGTCCCGATGATGACGACCAACCTCTTCACGCATCCGATGTTCAAAGACGGCGGGTTCACCAGCAACGATCGCGGCGTGCGGCGGTTCGCGCTGCGGAAGGTCATGCGCAACCTCGACCTGGCCGCCGAGCTCGGCGCGACGACGTACGTGTTCTGGGGCGGCCGCGAGGGCACCGAGGTCGACACCGCCAAGGACGTGCGCAACGCGCTCGAGCGCTACCGCGAGGGCCTCGACACGCTGGCCCAGTACGTGATCGACAAGGGCTACGGCATCCGCTTCGCGATCGAGCCCAAGCCGAACGAGCCGCGCGGTGACATCCTGTTGGCGACCGTCGGCCATGCGCTCGCGTTCATCAACTCGCTCGAGCATGCCGACATGGTCGGGCTGAACCCCGAGGTCGGCCACGAGCAGATGTCGAACCTCAACTTCGTGCACGCGATCGCCCAGGCGTTGTGGCACGACAAGCTCTTCCACATCGATCTCAACGGACAGCACGGCCCGAAGTACGACCAGGATCTCGTCTTCGGCCACGGCGACCTGCTCAGCGCGTTCGGCCTGGTCGACCTGCTCGAGAACGGCGGCCCAGGCGGAGGTCGGGCCTACGACGGCCCGCGCCACTTCGACTACAAGCCGCTGCGTACAGAGGATGCCGAGGGCGTGTGGGAGACGGCTGCAGCCAATATGCGGACGTACCTGCTGCTCAAGGAGCGGGCGAAGGCGTTCCGCGCTGATCCGGAGGTGCAGGAGGCGCTCGAGGAGTCCGGCGCCACGGCTCTCGCGACGCCGACGTTGGCAGCGGGAGAGACCTACGACGATCTGCTCGCTGACCGCTCGGCGTTCGAAGACTTCGACGTCGACGCTCCGGCCGGCCGCGGATACGGGTTCGCCCGCGTCGACCAGCTCGCGATCGAGCACCTGCTCGGCGCGCGCTGACGGACCGCCGGATGCCGCTCGTCGCCGGGGTCGACAGCTCGACGCAGTCGTGCAAGGTCGTCGTCCGAGATGCCGAGACCGGCCTCCTCGTGCGCCAGGGATCCGCGCCGCATCCCGACGGAACCGAGGTGGAGCCGCAGGCCTGGTGGCTGGCACTGCAACAGGCGGTCGCCGCGGCAGGCGGGCTCGAAGACGTCGCGGCCGTCGCCGTGGGTGGGCAACAGCACGGCATGGTGTGCCTCGACGAGGCGGGCGACGTCGTCCGCCCGGCCCTGCTGTGGAACGACACCCGGTCGGCGCAGGCCGCGCTCGACCTGGTCGACGAGCTGGGCGGTGGTGCTGTTGGCGCAGCCGCGTGGGCGGCGGCCGTTGGATCCGTGCCGGTCGCGTCGTTCACAGTCACGAAGCTCCGTTGGCTGGCCGAGCACGAGCCCGAGAACGCCGGACGAGTCGCGGCCGTCTGCCTGCCGCACGACTGGCTGACCTGGCAGCTCGGCGGGGCATCGTCGCTCGAGGCACTCGTCACCGACCGGGGCGACGCGAGCGGCACCGGCTACTGGTCGCCTCAGACCGGTGAGTATCGGCTCGACCTCCTGCGGCTCGGCCTCGGCAGTGACGCCCGCGTGCCGCAGGTGCTCGGGCCGGCCGAAGTAGCCGGCGCCACATCGGCCGGCGCGGTCCTCGGCCCCGGCACCGGCGACAACGCTGCGGCCGCGCTCGGACTCGGGGCCGAGCCCGGCGACGTCGTCGTCTCGATCGGGACCTCCGGGGTCGCTTGCGCAGTTGCGTCTGTCCCAGCGGCGGATCCATCGGGCGCCGTCGCCGGATTCGCCGACGCGACCGGCCGCTTCCTCCCTCTCGTCGCCACGCTCAACGCGGCTCGGGTGGTCGACGCGATCGCGCGGGTCCTCGGCGTCGACCACGACGCCTTGTCCGACCTCGCGCTCGCGGCCCCGGCGGGTGCCGACGGCCTCGCCCTCGTGCCGTATCTCGAGGGCGAGCGCACCCCCAACCGACCCGACTCGACCGGCGCGCTCCACGGGCTCCAGCTGGCAAGCGCGACCCCGGGCCACGTCGCGCGCGCGGCCGTCGAGGGTCTGCTCTGCGGCCTCGCCGACGGCGTCGACGCGCTCGTCGCGCAGGGGGCCGAGGTGCGCCGGCTGATCCTCATCGGCGGAGGCGCGCGTTCTGAGGCCATCCGGCAGATCGCTCCGACAGTGCTGGGCGCGCCCGTCTCAGTGCCGGCCGCAGGCGAGTACGTCGCCGACGGCGCCGCTCGTCAGGCGGCATGGGCGCTGTCGGGGGACGCTGCGCCGCCGACATGGGCGCTCGGCGAGGTCGCGACCTATGACGCCGATCCGGAGCCCGCGGTCCGGAGCCGCTATGCAGAGGTTCGCGACCTCACCGCGTCGCGGCCCTAAACCTGATGCCGCCGGCGGCTGGGAGGGCCAGCCCCGTCGAGGCGAGCGACAGGTTCATCCGGTTCCTCGAGGCGAACGAGTTCACCGTGTCGGTCCACGACAGTGGACCCGCGAGTGGGGAGCAGGGCGTATTTTCGTGTCGACGATCGGACACAGACTCGAGGATCTCGACGTGTCGGAGGTCCGGATGCTCACCGAGCGCGGACTCCTCTGGCCGGCCCGGGAGGCGAGGTAGGCGACGTGAGACGGATCCTTCTCGACACCGATCTGGCGATGGGCGCCGCCGGTTCGGACATCGACGACGGCTTCGCCCTCGCGCTGGCCCTCGCCGACCCCGACATTCAGGTCGATCTGGTCACAACGGTCGGCGGCAACTCCGACGTCGACACGTCCACCCGGCTGACGCTCGAACTGCTGGAGCGGGTCGGCCAGGACGACGTGCCGGTCGTTCGTGGGGCGGGCATGCCGCTCGACCCGCGGTGGCGGCGTCCCACAACATCCGCCGTGTCCGGCGGCGCCACCCCGGCATCGCCCGGGCAGGCGCGGCAGGGGGCCGTCGCCCTGGTCGAACGGGTGATGGCCGAGCCCGGCGAGCTGACCATTGTCGCGATCGGCCCGCTGACGAACGTCGCCCTGGCTCTGATGGTCGAGCCCGCAGTCGCCGATGCGGTGCGCGAGATCGTGGTCATGGGCGGGGTCTACCTCAAGCACACGAACGTCGCCGCAATGCCGGGGGAGTACAACTTCTGGTGCGACCCCGACGCGGCCTCAGCCGTACTGGCCAGCGGGGCCCCGCTGCGACTGGTCGGTCTCGACGTGACCGAGCAGGTCCGGCTGACCCGGCGGCACACCGCTCAGATGCGGGCGAGCGACCGGCGATTCGCCCCGTTCGCCGGCGAGTGCGCCGACGGCTGGATCGACTTCCAGACCCGAGCGAAGGCGCGCGACGAGCGCGAGCACGACAGCTGCGCGCTGCACGACCCACTCGCGGTCGCGGTCGTCTCGCACCCGGAGGTCGTGACGTGGCAGCCCGCCCATGTCGCCGTCGAGACGACCAGCCCGCTGACCCGCGGCGTCGCCATTGCCGACCTCGGTCTCTGGGACAGTCCTCCAGTGCCGAACGCCCAGGTTGCGGTCGCGGTTGACGCGCCGGCCTTCATGGCGTACTTCCTGGACCAGATCGGCACGCTGCCGTGAGCGGTAAGGCACCCGAAGTGGAAACCAACGTCGCTCGCTACATTGGTTCCCATTTGGAAGGTCTTGCCACATCCCGGACCGCCACCTAGCGTCTGATCCGCAAAACGTTTTGCATCTCCGCACGCCGCACAGCACAGGATCCTCCATAGCGAAGGGAGCGTCGTATGGCCGATGAGCCCAGCGGCGATGCCCGCCCGCTGCGGATCGCGATGATCGGCTACGCGTTCATGGGAGCGGCCCACTCGCAGGGGTGGCGCAACGCGCATCGGTTCTTCGACCTCCCGGCCGTGCCCGTGATGGCGGTCTTGTGCGGCCGCACCGAGTCCGCTGCCCGCGACGCGGCCCACAAACTCGGCTGGGCCGAGGCCGTGACCGACTGGCGCGAGGTCGTCGCCCGCGACGACATCGACGTGGTCGACGTCTGCACACCCGGCGACAGCCACGCCGAGATCACCCTCGCCGCGCTCGCCGCCGGCAAGCACGTGCTGTGCGAGAAGCCGCTCGCCAACACTGTCGCCGAGGCCGAGGAGATGACCGAGGCAGCGGCCCGGGCCGAGGCGAGCGGCGTCCTGTCGATGGTGGGCTTCAACTACCGCCGCACACCGGCCCTGGCTCTCGCCCGCCGGCTGGTCGCCGACGGCCGCGTCGGCACGCTGCGGCATATCCGCGCGGTCTACGCCCAGGACTGGATCGTCGACCCGCAGTTTCCGCTCGTCTGGCGGCTTCAGAAGGACCTCGCCGGATCCGGCGCGCTGGGCGACATCGGCGCGCACATCGTCGACCTCGCCTACTTCCTCAGCGGCGAGCGGCTGACCGGCGTCTCGGGCACGCTCGACACATTCATCAGGCGGCGCCCGCTGCCGTCCGCGTCGGCCGGCCTCAGCGCGTCCGCGAGCGTCGAGACGGGCGAGGTGACAGTCGACGACGCCGCGGCGTTCTTCGGCCGCACCGAGTCCGGCGCGATGGCGACCTTCGAGGCGACCCGTTTCGCGACCGGTCGCAAGAACGGCATGCGGATCGAGCTGAACGGCTCGGCCGGCAGCCTCGCGTTCGACTTCGAGCGGATGAACGAGCTGCTTGCCTACGACGGCACAGTCCCCGCAGCCGACGCGGGATTCCGCCGGATCCTGGCGACCGAGCCCGACCACCCGTACGTCTCCGCCTGGTGGCCGCCTGGTCACGGACTCGGCTACGAGCACACCTTCGTCCACGAGATCGCCGACTTCGTCCGCGATGTCGCCAGCGGCCGCCCGCCGTCGCCGTCCTTCGCCGACGGCCTCTACATCCAGCGGGTGCTCGATGCCGTCGAGCGGTCGTCGGCACAGGAATCGCGGTGGACCCCGATCGCGACCTGACGACCCAACGGGCCCGCCGACCACTTCGACCAGGTCGGGGCTCGATCTCGACAAGGAGGAACCATGCCCCGCCCCGTGACCCTCTTCACCGGCCAATTCGCCGACCTTCCGTTCACCGAGATGTGCCGGATGGCCGCCGAGTGGGGCTACGACGGGCTCGAGATCGCCTGCTGGGGCGACCACTTCGACGTCGAGCGGGCCGCCAACGAGGACGGGTACGTCGAGGGCCGCCGCGAGATCCTCGAGCAGCATGGGCTCGCCGTCTACGCGATCTCGTGCCACCTGGTCGGCCAGGCGGTCTGCGACCACCCGATCGACGAGCGACACCAGGGCATCCTGCCGCCGCGGGTCTGGGGCGACGGCGAGCCTGAAGGTGTCCGGCAGCGGGCAGCGGAGGACATCAAGACGACGGCTCGCGCGGCCGCGCGACTGGGCGTCGACACGGTCATCGGCTTCACCGGCTCGTCGATCTGGCACACGGTCGCGATGTTCCCGCCGGTGCCGCCGAGCATGATCGCGCGCGGCTACGCCGACTTCGCCGAGCGTTGGAACCCGATCCTCGACGTCTTCGACGAGGTCGGCGTGCGGTTCGCCCACGAGGTCCATCCGAGCGAGATCGCCTACGACTACTGGACGACCCAGCAGGCCATGGAGGCGATCGGCCATCGACCGGCGTTCGGCCTCAACTTCGACCCGAGCCACTTCGTCTGGCAGGACCTCGACCCTGTCGGCTTCCTGTGGGACTTCCGCGACCGCATCTACCACGTCGACTGCAAGGAGTCGGTCAAGCAGCTGAACGGGCGCAACGGCCGGCTGTCGTCGCATCTGCCGTGGGGCGACCCGCGCCGCGGATGGGACTTCGTCTCGACCGGTCACGGCGACGTGCCGTGGGAGGCGGTGTTCCGGATGCTCAACTCGATCGGCTACTCGGGTCCGATCTCGGTCGAGTGGGAAGACGCCGGGATGGATCGGACGGTCGGCGCGCCGGACGCTCTGGCATTCGTCCGTCGGCTGACCGAGATCGAGCCGCCCGAGGCCGCATTCGACGCGGCGTTCTCATCGAATGGCTGAACCAGGCGAGGCGGCCTGATCAACAGCGACGGCGAGCAGGTGACCGATCTGATCGACGAGTGCGTTGCGCGCGACATCCGTCAGGAGCGGCTTTGTCAAGGTGACGATCGTGTTGGCGGGCTAGGCAGACTCGCGCAGCACCAGCGGGCAGTCGAGGACGACCGTGCGGCCGGTCTCGCGGTACTCGCCCCGCAGTCGCGACAGCAAGAGCTCGCCGGCCTTCCGGCCGGTCTCGTAGGCAGGGTTGCGAACCGTGGTGAGCGCGGGCGTCACGATGGTCGCCGCGTCGACGTCGTCGAAGCCGACGATCGCGACGTCGGCCGGCACACGGAGTCCGAGCTCGCGGGCAACGTC
Organism: Nocardioidaceae bacterium; assembly: GCA_035473375.1. GTDB lineage: Bacteria > Actinomycetota > Actinomycetes > Propionibacteriales > Nocardioidaceae > DATIOH01. Next base: position 11,109 of record DATIOH010000195.1, read on the forward strand.
GATCGCGCCGATGGCCATCAGGTCGTTGGCGCAGAAGACGGCGTCGGGGGGAGCCGCTAGTCCCATCAGAGCGGTCATCGCGTCGCGGCCGCCCTGCCGGGTCCAGTCGCCTTTGGCGAGCAGGCTCTCGTCGACGGAGCGCCCGGCCTCGGCCATCGCCTTGAAGAAGCCCTCGACGCGCAGCAGGCCGCTCTCGGGCGGCCCCTGGATCATGCCGATGCGCTCGGCGCCGCGCCCGATCAGGTGCAGCGTGGCCGCACGCGAGCCGGCGGGTTCGTCGATGGTGACGACGTCGACGCGCGGATGGTCGATGCTGCCGCCGATGCAGACGACGGGAGTGCCGAAGTCGGCGGCGCTGATCGCGGCCGCTGACACGGCGTCGACGGAGGCGAGGACGATGCCGTCGACGCCGCGGTCGAGAACGTTCTGGAGGAAGCCCGTCTCGCGTTCGGCGCTGCCGTCGGTGTTGCACACGTACGTGCCATAGGCCGCGCCGACGGTCGCGTCGGCCAAGCCACGGGTCAGCACGCTGTAGTACGGCTTGGTCAGATCGGGAACGATCACGGCGACCATCTGGGAGCGACGAGTGCGCAGTGATCGGGCGACGTGGTTGGGCCGGTAGCCGAGCGTTCGCACCGCGTCTTGGACGGCGACGCGGGTCGTCGCGCCGACGATCCGCTTGCCCGACAGCACGTGCGAGACCGTCGTTGGGCTGACGCCGGCGAGTCTCGCCACCTGCGCAATCGTCACGCGTGGCTGCTCGGGGACGACGTCCACGGCACCCTCGGTCGTCTGCTCGGTCATGCGATGTCGCTCCTTGTGAGCCGTCTCGGGCGGGTAGCCGCGATCGGACGCGACTGCGGGGCAGCGGCGACATCGTCGACGCCCTCGACGGAGGGTGGCATCCTAGCAAGGCAAGCGCAAAACGATTTGCACATGCTGGGGCTAGGGCGAAGCGATGCGAGTCAGGCCGGTGGGCAAGTCGGACGCGGCAGCGCGGTCGAGGAACCAGATGGTCCGCTGGAGGCCTCGTGGTCCGGCGGCGGGGACCTGAATGACGCCGGCGCCCCCGAGGGCGAGGCGGGCGGCTTTCGCCTTGTCGTCGCCCGCGACGACTAACCACACCTCGCGGGCACGGTTGAGCACAGGCATCGTCAACGAGACCCGGGTCGGGGGCGGCTTCGGCGACTGACGGACCGCGACGGCGGTGCGCTCCTCCTCGTAGAGCGCAGGCCGCTCGGGGAAGAGCGAGGCGACGTGGCCGTCGGGCCCCATGCCGAGCATCAGCACGTCGAACGTCGGCACGCCGTCGCGGTCTTCGGGCGCGGCGGCCCGACGCAGCTCGGCGGCATAGTCCTCGGCGGCGCGGTCTGGGTCGTCGTCGACCTCGTCTGACGCGGCCATGTGGTGCACCCGGTCGGGGTCGACCGCGATGTGGTCGAGCAGGGCTGCTCGGACCTGCGTCTCATTGCGGTCGGGATCGCCGCGAGGCACGAAGCGCTCGTCGCCCCACCACGCCTCGACGCGCGACCAGTCGACGGCGCCGCGCGCGGGCGACTCGGCGACGGCGCGGTGGATCCGGTCGGCGATCCCGCCGCCGGTGAGCACCCAGTGGGGGATGCGCCCGGCGGACTGAACATCGACCAGCGTCGTGATCAGTCGCGCGCAGACGGCTTGGGCCAGCTCGTCCGGCGAGTGGTGGACGAGGACCGACGGCTCGGCGCTCATGAGCGACCCGATCTCGCCCGCGACCCGCTCGCCTTCTTGGCGGTCTTCTGGGTGGTCTTCTTGGTCGCCTTGCTCGCCTGCGCCTTCTTCGGCAGTGTCCGACGCGGCGGCTTGCGGGTCGGGGTCGGCGGCATCGTCGCGTTGGGGTCGGCCGCCTCTTCGCGACGCGGCACCGGCGTGACGCCGGCGAGCAGGCAGAGGGACCGGGCGACGTCGGCGTACACGTCGTCGGGGTCGAGTCGTCGGAGCTCCTCGGCGAGCAGCTCGGGAATCTCGCGTCTCTTGAGCGCCACCGGGCGCGGAGGCGCGTTGGGGATCGAGAACGTCGCCAGCCGCCCGTCAGGCCGAGAGATCTCGACGTCGCCGCCGGGGGTCGCAAGCCGGACGCTCGTGACGCCTGGCCCCTTCGAGCTCTTGCGCTCGATGCCGACGCCGAGACGGTGGCACAGCCACGCGGCGAGCAGATCGGCGCTCGGGTTGGACCGCGCGGCCGAGACGCTTCCGCCGGTGACCTTCGCCGGATACTGGTCGAGAGCCGCGGCGAGGAGCGCCCGCCAGGGCGTGAGACGCGTCCACGACAAATCGGTGTTGCCCGGCTGGTACAGCTGGGCCTGGCGCATGATCGCCGCCTGGCGGCCGCGCTCGATCGCCGCGGCGTCGGTCACTCTGCGGGTGGCGAGCCTGCCCAGGGCGTCGTTGGCGACGTCGTCGGGCGGCTTGTCGGGCCACCACACCACGACCGGCGAGTCGGGCAGGAGCAAGGGGAGCACGACGCTGTCGGCGTGTCCGACGAGCTCGCCCGACATCCGCAGGATGACGCTCTCGCCACCGCCGTTGCCCTCGCCCACCCGGACCTCGGCGTCGAGGTTCGACGCGCCTCGGCCGCTGCGGCGCACGACGCACAGGATCCGCGCTGGATGCTCGCGCGCCACCGCCTTGGCTGCCTTGAACGCGTCGTAGAGGCCCTCTTCGGACACGACGACGACGAGCGTCAGCACCATGCCCATCGCGGGTGAGCCGGCCTTGCGGCGCTCCTGCAGCAGGGCCGCCGCAACCTGGCTGGCATTGCTCGCGGTCAGCTCGACGCTCATGGCCGCCGCCACACACGGCCGTCGCGAGCCAGCATGTCGACCGCGGACTGCGGACCCCAGTTGCCCGACTCGTAGGAGTCTGGCGCGCCGTGCTCGGCCCAGTACTCGAGGATCGGGTCGAGGATCTGCCACGAGAGCTCGACCTCTTCGTGTTGCGGGAAGAGCGGCGGGTCGCCGAGCAGCACGTCGAGGATCAACCGCTCGTAGGCCTCGGGGCTCGACTCGACAAACGCCCCGCCGTAGGCGAAGTCCATGGTGACGTCGCGGATCTCCATGGCCGTGCCAGGCACCTTGCCGCCGAATCGCACCGTGACGCCCTCGTCGGGCTGGATCCGCAGGACGAGCGCGTTCTGCCCGAGCTCCTCGGTCGCAGTCGCGGCGAACGGCAGGTGCGGCGCTCGCTTGAAGACGACGGCGACCTCGGTGACACGTCGGCCGAGCCGTTTGCCGGTGCGCAGGTAGAACGGGACGCCGGCCCAGCGCCGGGTGTCGACCTCGAGCTTGATCGCCGCGAAGGTGTCGGTGTGCGAGTCGGGCGGGATCCCCTCCTCCTGCAGATAGCCCAGCACCGGCTCGCCGCCGGCCCAACCGGGGGCGTATTGGCCGCGGCTGGTGTGGAGGTCGAGCCGGGCCGGGCGGTAGACCGAGCGAAGCACCTTCTGCTTCTCGATCCGCAGGCTCTGAGCGTCGAATGAGATGGGCTCCTCCATCGCGATGAGCGCCATCAGCTGCATCAGATGGTTCTGGATGACGTCACGCGCGGCGCCGATGCCGTCGTAGTAGCCCGCGCGGCTGCCGATGCCGATGTCCTCGGCCATGGTGATCTGCACGTGGTCGACGTAGTTGGCGTTCCAGACCGGCTCCCAGAGCTGGTTGGCGAAGCGCAGCGCAAGGATGTTCTGGACGGTCTCCTTGCCGAGGTAGTGATCGATCCGGAACACCGACTCGGGCGGAAACACCTCGGACACAACGTTGTTGAGCTCGCGCGCGCTCTGCAGGTCGTGCCCGAAAGGCTTCTCGATCACGACCCGACGCCACGACAGCGGCGTGCCCTCGGCGAGGCCGTGTTCCTTGAGCTGCCCGACGACGTCGGAGAAGAACTTCGGCGGAATGGACAGGTAGAACGCGTGGTTGCCGCCGGTGCCGCGTTCACGGTCGAGCTCGGCGAGCGTCTGACACAACGTGTCGAAGGCAACGTCGTCGGAGAAGTCGCCAGGCACGAAGCGGAACCCCGCCGCGAGCTGCTTCCAAACCTCCTCGCGGAACGGCGTCCGCGAGTGCTCGACGACGGCGTCGTGGACGATCTTCGCGAAGTCCTCGTGCGCCCACTCGCGCCGGGCGTACCCGACCAGCGAGAAGCCCGGCGGCAGAAGTCCCCGATTCGCCAGGTCGTAGACCGCGGGCATCAGCTTCTTGCGCGCGAGGTCGCCTGTGACCCCGAAGATCACCATGCCGCACGGGCCTGCGATCCGCGGGAGGCGGCGGTCCTGCGGATCGCGCAGGGGGTTGGCTGCCGTGGTGGGCAGAACCGTCATGAGTGGCGGTGCTCGCGGTAGTAGGCGATGAGGGACCGGGTGGATGGGTCCTGAGCCGCGAGGGCGTCGGCGTCACCGGCGATCGCGGGCCCGACCTGCTGGGCGAGTTGCTTGCCCAGCTCCACACCCCACTGGTCGAAGCTGTCGATCCCCCAGACGGCGCCCTCGGTGAAGGTGATGTGCTCGTAGAGCGCGACCAGCTGGCCGAGGACCGCCGGGCTCAGCTTCGGCGCGAAGATCGACGCCGTCGGCCGGTTCCCGGTGAAGACGCGGGCGGGGACGATCGCCTCGGCGGTTCCCTCGCTCCGGACCTCGTCGGCGGTCTTGCCGAAGGCCAGCGCCTTGGTCTGGGCGAAGAAGTTGGCCAGGAACAGCTCGTGGACGTCGGTGTCGCCGTCCTTGAGCGGGTACGCAGGGTTCGCGAACGCGATGAAGTCGGCCGGGATGAGCCGGGTGCCCTGGTGGATCAGCTGGTAGAACGCGTGCTGGCCGTTGGTGCCGGGCTCTCCCCAGAACACCTCGCCGGTGGTCGTGGTGACCGGGCTGCCGTCCCACCGGACGCCCTTGCCGTTGGACTCCATGGTCAACTGCTGGAGGTACGCCGGGAACCGGTGCAGCAGTTGGGAGTACGGCAGGACGACGTGGGTCTGGGAGCCGAGGAAGTTGGCGTACCAGACGTTGAGCAGGCCCAGCAGGAGCGGCACGTTGCGCGCCGGCTCGGCCGTTCGGAAGTGCTCGTCCATGGCGTGGAAACCGGCGAGCATCTCGGCGAAGCGGTCGGGTCCGATGGCGACGGCCAGCGACGTGCCGATCGCGGAGTCCATCGAGTAGCGGCCGCCGACCCAGTCCCAGAAGCCGAAGGCATTCGCGGGGTCGATGCCGAAGGCCTCGACCTTGTCGAGCGCCGTCGAGACGGCCACGAAGTGCTTCGGCACGGCCTCGGCGGCCCCGATGCCAGGGTGCTCGCTCAGGCCGTCGAGCAGCCAGGCCTTGCACAGGCGTGCATTGGTGAGGGTCTCGAGGGTGCCGAAGGTCTTGCTCGACACGATGAAGAGCGTCGTCGCGGGGTCGAGGCCGGCCAGCTTGGTGGCGGCGTCGGTCGGGTCGATGTTGGAGATGAACCGGCACTCGAGGCCTTCTTGGCGGTAGGGCTCGAGTGCTTCGTACGCCATGACCGGACCGAGGTCGGAGCCGCCGATGCCGATGTTGACGACGGTCGCGATGCGCTGGCCGGTCACTCCGGTCCAGGCGCCGCTGCGGACCTGGTCGGCGAAGGCGTAGACGCGCTGGAGCACCTCGTGCACCTGGGCCACGACGTCGACCCCGTCGACCTCGAGATGCTTGCCTTCGGGATCGCGCAGCACCGTGTGCAGGACGGCGCGGTCCTCGGTGACGTTGATGTGCCGGCCCTCGAACATGTCGTCGCGGCGCCGGGTCACCCCGACCTCGTCGGCCAGGGACAGCAGCGCGGCCAAGACGGCGTCGTCGAGGAAGGACTTCGACAGGTCGACTCGGAGGTCGGCGGCATCGAAGCCCAGGCGACTCACGCGGTCGGGATCGGCCTCGAACCACGCGCGCAGATCTGGCGCGAACCCGTCCGCGAGGGCGGCGAGGCGAGACCAGGCCTCCGTCGAGGTGGGATCGACGGGGGCCTCGCTCACTGGCCTGCCCCGGGGGGTGCCTCGGTGGCGGACGCGAGGGCCTCGTCGATGGAGTCGAGCAGCTCGTCCCATGCCTTGATGAACTTGTCGACGCCCTCCCTGATCAGCACGTCGATCACGTCGTCGTAGTCGATGCCGGCGTCCGCGAGCGCCTGCATGGTCGCCGCGGCGTCGGCGTAGTTCGGCCGCACCTGATCGCCGGTGATCTCGCCGTGGTCGGCGACAGCCTGCATGGTCTTCTCGGGCATGGTGTTGACGGTGTTGTCGACAACGATGTCGTCGACGTACATCGTGTCCTTGTACTCAGGGTTCTTGACGCCCGTGGACGCCCACAAGGGCCGCTGCATGTTGGCCCCCGCCGCCTCGAGCGCGGTCCAGCGGTCACCGCGGAAGAACTCTTCGTAGGCCTTGAACGCGAGCCGAGCGTTCGCGATGCCTGCGCGTCCCTTCAGAGAGGAGTCGGCGCCGCTCGCGTCGAGCCGATTGTCGATCTCGGTGTCGACGCGGGACACGAAGAACGACGCCACCGAGTGGATCGTGGACAGGTCGTGACCGTTCTGCTTGGCCTTCTCGAGTCCGGCGACGTACGCCTCCATGACGTCGTGGTACTGAGCTAGTCCGAAGATGAGGGTGACGTTGATGCTGATGCCTTCGGCCAGGCAGGCGCTGATCGCGGGAATGCCTTGCCGCGCGGCGGGGATCTTGATGAACAGGTTGGGCCGGTCCACCGCCCACCACAGCGCGCG
>DATIOH010000196.1:0-5507 GCA_035473375.1 Nocardioidaceae bacterium
CGACCTGACCGGCTCATGCACCTCAATCCCGTCGGGAGCGGTCTTGCAGGTCCAGCGCAAAGAGAGTGGCACCTGGACCGACTTCCCCGTGACCGCGACCTGCAACGGCGGCTCGTACTCGACCTACATCCTCACCGGCCATACCGGTCCGAACCGCCTCCGGATGCTCGCCGTCGGCCTTGACGAGACGTCGAAGAGCGTCGTCGTCCAGGTCTCGTGACCGATGGCAGACGCGTCCGCGCGAGTCGACGACTGGGAGCGCCATCTGTCCGCGCCGTTCCGGGGCCGGCAGGTCATCTGCGCATTCGAGGTGCTGGCGGCGATGACCGGCTGGGTCGCAAAGCTCCAACGATGGGGTGCTGAGCGACCGCTGCTCATCTCCGACGGCGTCGGCACCGGTCCGCTCCCCCTCGAAACGGAGGCCGATGCGGTCGTCTTGGACCATCCGCCCAACCAGACGCTCACCGAGCAGGTACGCGCGCGGATGAGCTCGTCGTGGCTCACGGAGCAGGCGCGGGCGGCCGTCGAGGCCTACGACCCGGCCGGCGAGGCCGTCTGGTGGGTGAGCCCTCCCGCCGTCAACGAGCCCCTCATGGGCCGCGCCGTTCTCGGCGGTCGGCCGCGCAAGCAGGCCGCGCTCGAGGACAAGCTCGCCGTCGACGCGATTCTCGACGCGGTCGGCGCAACACGAGCCGCCAGCGTCGCGGCCCCGGCGCGACACAACGACCTGCTGGCCGCCAGCCGGGCCATCGGCGCCGAGGTCGGATCGACGCCTGTGGTCTGGGCCGGCGACGCCCGCGACGGCATCAACGGCGGCGGCGACTACGTGCGCCTGATCCGCACCACCGACCAAGCACAGGCCGCCGCGCAGTTCTTCTCGGCCTCGTGCGACCAAGTGCGGGTGTCGTCGTGGCTCGAAGGCATTCCCTGCAGCGTGCACGGACTCGTGCTGCCCGACGGTGTGGTCACCTTGCGCCCACTCGAGCTCGCATCGTTGCGCGACGACGAGCGCGGCCGGTTCGTCTACGCCGGCATGGGCACGGGCTGGGATCCGCCCGCCGCCGATACTGACGACATGCGCGCGCTGGCGCGCTTGGTCGGAGCGCACCTCGCCGCGGCGTACGGCTATCGAGGGGCATACGGGATCGACGGTGTGCTCACGACCGAAGGCTTCCGGGTGACCGAGCTGAATCCACGTTTCAGCGGCGTCCTGACGATGTTCAGCCGCGTGTCACCGAGCACGCACCTCGATCTGGTGCAGGTCAACGCCGTCATCGGCCGCGACGTCGGGCGGTCGGCCGCCGACATCGAGCAGGCGGCGTTGGCCGACTTGGACGCAAGCCGATTCGCCGACGTGATGGGGCTGACCAGCGCCGTCCGCCCGACGCGGACATCGTCGGTGATGGTCTCGTCCGACGGCGAGCGACTCGTCGTCACCGAAGACGAGGACGTCGCCATCGGCGTCGTGTCGTTCGGGCCAGCGTCGACCGGCGGCTTCGTCCGGCTCGCGCTCGCCGACGGCACGGTGATGCCCGGTCAGCGCACTGCCCCGCTGGCCGTGGTGCTGTTCGAGCTCGCAGACGCGCTGTGGGGCACCGGCTTCGGATCGCTGTCGATGCCGATCGACGCGCGGGTCTGAGATGGCGCAAGTCGTCGTCGTCGGCGCTGGGATCGCGGGTGTCTCGGCTGCCGCGCGACTGGCCAAGCTCGGCCATCGAGTCGTCGTCCTCGAGCGTCGAGCGCAGGTCGGCGGCGCTCTCGGCCGAGTCGACGCGGACGGATTTCGCTGGGAGGCCGGACCCCACTCGACCCTGCTGCCCGCCGTGCTGCGCGATCTCTTCCGCAAGTCTGGCCGACCGCTCGAGCGTTACCTCGAGTTGGACATGCGGCCGATCGCGCGACGCCATGTGTTCGCAGACGGCTCGACGGTAGACCTCCCGACGGGGTCACGCGGCGCTCAGACGCGCGCGATCGACGCGGGGCTCGGCCCCGGCACCGGCGCCGCCTGGACGGCGTTCGTCGACGCACAGGCCGACGTCTGGCAAAGCCTTCGTCGCCAGGTGCTCGACGATCCGTCCGGCGGTGCGCGACTCGCCGACCGGCCAGTCGCCGCGAGCGTCGGCGGCACCGGCTCGCTCGATCGGCTACTGCGGCGCGGCCTGCGAGACGACCGCCTACGAGCAATGGTCGCCGTGTCGTTCGAACTCGCAGGGTCAGCCATTCGAAATGTGCCGGCCTTCGGCGCGGTCGAGCCGTACGTCGAGCGCGCCTTCGGCCTGTGGGAGCCCGCCGCCGGGATGGCCGGTCTCGCCGACGTACTCGCAACGCGACTTGATGAACGCGGCGTGGAGGTTCGGCCACAGACGAAGGCTGCGCGACTCGTCTGGGACGAGCGGCTGGCCAGCGTGATCGGCGTCGAGACGACCGACGGCGCCAGCCTCGATGCCGACACCGTGGTCTGCGCGATCGACGCGCGCCAGGTGTTCGCGGACCTGCTCCCTGCACTGGCGGCACCACGCGCGCGCCGAGTCTTCGACAAGGCGACTCCGGCGATCCCTCCCGAGATCGTCCACCTCGGGCTGTCGGGCGAGGTACCGACCCTGCCTCCCGAGGTCGTGCTGCACGGCGAGCCTCTCGTCGCCGTACACACCGGGGACCACGCTCCAACAGGTCATCACGCCTGGACAGTGCACGTCCGCGGATCGTCGTCAGAGGACGTCGTGGCGACCCTGGCCCGGCGCGGTATCGATGTGCGGAGTCAGGTGGTCGCCCGGGTCGACCGGTCGGCGGCCGACGTCGCCCGGGAGAACGCCGGATCGTCGTACGGCCTGGCGTGGGACGGCTATCGCAACTACGCCCGCCGGGCCGCTCTGGTAACGCCGGTCTCGGGCCTGCACTTGATCGGGGCCAGCGTGCACCCTGGGGCTGGCGTCGCCTTCGCCGCCTGGGGCGCCGCACACGCGGCTGCTCGGATCGGTCCGGCCTGACTACGCCGTAACCGCGAGGTTGCCGAAGATCTCGCGGGTCGCGCCCGACCGGTTCAGCGTGTAGAAGTGCAGCCCCGGCGCACCGTGGCTGAGAACCTCGTCGCACAGCCGAGTGGCGAGGTCGATGCCCATGGCCCGTACGTCGGCCGGGTCGCTCAGGCGGTCGAGCGCGGACACGACCTCGTGGGGCACCGACGTGCCCGACAGCTCCGCGAACCGAGCAATCTGGCTGAGGCTGGTGATCGGCATGATCCCCGGCACGATCGGGATGTCGCAGCCAAGTCGCTGCGTCCGGTCGACGAGGCGCGCGTAGTCGTCGGCGCGGAAGAACAGCTGCGTGATCGCGAACTCCGCCCCGGCCTCTGCCTTCGCCGCGAGCACCCGCGCGTCGACGACAGTGTCGGCCGCCTCGGGATGTCCTTCCGGAAACGCCGCGACGCCAACGCAGAAATTGCCAAGGTCGCGCACGAGGCGGACGAGCTCGACCGCGTGATCGAGCCCGCCTGGCTCGGGCGTCCACGGCGTTCCGACGCCGCCCGCGGGGTCGCCGCGCAGCGCCAGCACGTTGCGGACGCCGGCATCGGCGTATCGGCCGACGATGCCCCGTAGCTGGTCGCGCGAGTGTCCGACACAGGTGAGATGCGCAACCGGCGTCAGCGTCGTCTCGCTCGCAATCCGCTCGGTGAGGCGCGTGGTCCGGTCTCGCGTGCTGCCTCCGGCTCCGTAGGTCACGGACACGAATGTCGGGCGCAGGCCTTCCAGCTCGCGAATGGTCTGGAAGAGGGCGGCCTCGCCCGCGTCGTCCTTCGGCGGGAAGAACTCGAAGGAGAAGCTGCGGCGGCCGGCTGCCATCAACTCAGCGACGGTGCGCCCCCGCGTGGGCATCCGGGTGTTCGGAGTGACCACCATGCACTCCAGCGTAGGGTCTGAGCGCCCCGCACCCGCAGGTACGCTCAGCCCGTGAGCGACACCAGCCAGGCCCCAATCGGTCCGTCAGTCGGTCCGTCAGTCGGCACGGCAGCCGAGGTCGGCGCGCCGGTAGATATCGAGCCGATCGGTCAGGAGTTCCGCTCAGCCATCACAGACGTGCTCGATGAGTTCATCGGTCGCAAGCAGGTCGAGCTGTCGTCGATCGGCGACGACCTCAGGCCGCTGTTCACGACCGCTCGCAGCTACCTCGAGTCCGGCAAGCGGCTTCGACCGGCGTTCGCCTACTGGGGGTGGCGGGCCGCCGGCGGCTCGGCCGCGAAGGCCCGCGGCATCTACGTCGCGGGCGCGGCGATCGAACTGGTCCATGCGAGCGCCCTCGTGCACGACGATCTGATGGACGACTCCGCGACCCGCCGCGGACGGCCGACCGCTCACCGCCAGTTCTCCGACGTTCGCCCGGTGCGCAATGTTGGCCACCAGACGGCGCAGTTCGGTCAGATGGCGGCCATCCTGCTCGGCGACATGCTGCTCGCGTGGTCCGACGAGTTGCTCGGCCAGACCGGCTTCAAGCCGAAGGCACTCGCCCGCGGTCGCGTCTACTTCGACCGGCTGCGCACCGAAGTCGTCGCTGGCCAGTACCTCGATGTGCTCGCACAGACGAGCGGCACGACCAGCGTCTCCGACGCGATGCGCGTCATCCGCTACAAGTCGGCGAAGTACACGGTCGAGCGCCCACTGCAGTTCGGCGCGGCGCTGGCCAAGGGCAGCAAACCGCTCTTGCGCGCGCTCTCCTCGTACGGCCTTCCGCTCGGCGAGGCGTTCCAGCTTCGCGACGACGTGCTCGGCGTCTTCGGAGACCCGCGAGAGACGGGCAAGCCGGCTGGCGACGACATCCGCGACGGCAAGCGCACGCTGCTGATCGCGCGGGCATACGACCGCGCAGACAAGGCGCAGCGCAAGGTGCTCGACGCCAACGTCGGCCAGCCTCGCGTCGACGCGCGCGGCATCGAGGCCGTGCAGTCGGTGCTGCGCGACACCGGAGCGGTCGCCGCCGTCGAGACCGTGATCGGCGAGCTGACCTCCGCTGCCCTTGCCGCTCTCGCGGCGGCGCCCATCGACGATCCCGAGGCCTGTCGCGCGCTCGAGGTGCTCACGGACCGCGCGACCAACCGGTTGGTCTGACCCGGGTCGAACTTATCCCGCGCCGGGGCCGTGCGGGTCGAGCTCGACCAGGTCGGTGTCGTCGGGACCTGGCCCGCGCAGCAGCACCGAGAACGGACCGGCCCGCTCGTCGTCGACTCGAGCAGAGAAAACGTCGACCGCTACGTCGAAGACGCGGCGGTCGGACCGCGCGAGCGGTCCCCAGCCGTCCCACATCACGACGACGCCGAGGAGGTCGCCCCCGGGCTGCACATCGCTCAGCGAGTCACCGAGGGCGTCGAAGTTGCGGCCGAACCAGTCGGGCAGCTCGAACGCCTGTTGGCACGCCGCCATGAACGCCGGCTTGTCCTCGATGCCCCAGGTGTCGAGCAAGACGAAACGCCACTGAGCCCGATCGACGGCATGCCGGACATCGTCGATGCCCGCCGC
>DATIOH010000197.1:0-4303 GCA_035473375.1 Nocardioidaceae bacterium
CTTCATCACCGCCGACCAGATGATCGGATGGACCGCCGACGGCGAGGGCGCCCGGATTGCCGAGCGCCTGAACGACCGGGTCATCGAGGTCGACGTGCTCGACGTCAATGACGACATCGCGACGGTCCGCGTCCGCTCCGAGCCCTACCACGAGTACCTCCACCTGGTGCGCACCCGCGACGGGTGGAGGATCGCGAACGCGCTCTGGCGCAACAACTGACCTCGCGCCGCGGACTGACAAGGCAGGGACCCTCGGTTGGGCGAGTCTCGACATTGGCCGCAGGCTCGCTTTCGTGGAGCGTCGCGGCCATACGGTCAACCAACACGGTCAATCAGAACGGTCGACAACAGCGAGCAATCAATAGGGTCAGTCAATAGGGTCACTAGGGTGTCGTCGCGTCGAGCGCAGAGCGGGGAGGCAGGCAGATGAAGGTGTCGGGCACCGCAACCCTGAGCGCTCCGCCGGAGCGGGTATGGGAGGCCCTGAACGACCCGGCCGTGCTCGTGCGGACCATCCCGGGCTGTCAGCGGCTCGAGGCCGTCGGCCAGGACTCGTATCGCATGACCGTCGCGGCCGGCGTCGCCTCGATCAAGGGCCTGTACCAAGGCGACGTGAGCATCAGCGAGCAGGTGCCGCCTGACCGATTCGTGCTCACGGCGGCCGGCTCGGGCGCGCCAGGCACCGTCAGCGCACGGGTGCTCGTCAGCCTTGCCGGCGCCGCCGACGGCACGACGCTCACGTATGACGCCGACGCGATCGTCGGCGGGATGATCGGCGGCGTCGGGCAGCGGATGCTCAGCGGGGTGGCCAAGAAGACCGCGGGCGAGTTCTTCTCCGCGGTCGACGACGTCATCAACGGCCGTGCGGCCGCACCCACCTTCGTCCCTTCAGGGGCAGCGGCCGCCGACGGTTCGCCCCAGACAGTGTTCGAGGCGCCGGGCGCCGGAGCCGGGTTGGCGGCTGGCGGCAGCGATTTCGTCCGCGGCGCCGCGATCGGCGTCGTCGCCACCGTCGTCGGGGCGCTGATCGGCGGATGGATCGCCGGGCGGCGACGCTGAGGATGGCCCTCGACGTCTACAGCACGGCGCGCGCGATGTTGGACTCCGTTCGCTCCCGCGAGATCTCCGCTCGCGAGCTGCTCGATCTCCACGTGGACCGCATCGCCGCCGCGAACCCCCACGTCAACGCGGTCGTCAGTCTTGACCTCGACCGCGCCCGCGAGAGCGCTCGCGAGGCGGACGAGCTGCTTGTGAGCGGCGCCGAGGTGGGCCCGCTGCACGGGCTGCCGTTTGCGTTCAAGGACACCCATGAGGTCGCCGGATGGACGACCACGTTCGGGTCGCCGCTGCGGGCCGACTATGTGCCGCGCCGCGACGAGCTGATCGTCGAGCGAGTTCGGCATGCGGGCGTCGTGCCGATCGGCAAGACGAACGTGCCGGAGTGGGCCGCGGGCTCGCACACGTTCAACCCGGTGTTCGGTACCACTCTCAACCCGTACGACCTCAGCCGATCCGCCGGCGGGTCGAGCGGGGGCGCGGCCGCAGCTCTCGCCGCCCGGATGCTGCCGCTCGCCGACGGCAGCGACATGGGCGGCTCACTGCGCAACCCCGCGTCGTTCTGCAACGTCGTCGGACTGCGTCCGACGCTCGGGCGCGTGCCCGAGTGGCCGACCACCAACGCCTGGGCGGTGTTGTCGACCGGTGGCCCGATGGCGCGCAACGTCGACGACCTCGCGCTGCTGCTGTCGGTGATCGCTGGGCCGAGCCGCCGCGCGCCGATGTCGCTCGAGACGAGCGGCGCCGCGTTCGCCCCGCCGGTCGCCGAGATCGGCCTGGGCGGCGTCCGGGTCGCGCTCACCGTCGACCTCGGCGGTCTCCTGGCTGTCGACACCGCCGTGGCCGACGTGGTCCGCGACCAGGTGGCGGTGTTTCAGAGTCTCGGCGCAGTCGTCGACGACGACTTCCCGAGTCTGCCCAGCGCCGATCCGGCGTTTCGGACTCTCCGGGCGTGGCAGTTCTACCACCAGTTCAACCGGCTGGTCGCACATCGCCCCGACGCGTTCAAGCAGTCGCTGCGCGACAACATCGCGCTGGGCGCCGATCTCACGGGCGAGGACGTCGCGCGGGCATACCGGCAGGCGACCACGACCCGCGACCGGATGCGCGTGTTCTTCGAGACGCACGACGTGCTTGCGCTGCCGGTGAGCCAGGTGCCGCCGTTCAGCGCTCATATCGAGTACCCGACGTCGATCAACGGCGTCGAGCAGAGCTCGTACCTCGACTGGATGCGGTCGGCCTACCTGATCACGATGACGGGCTGCCCAGCGATCAGCATCCCGGCGGGCTTCACGCCCGAGGGCTGGCCGGTCGGGCTGCAGCTGGTGACCGCCCCGCGCACAGAGCGCCGGCTGCTCGAGATCGCCCGTGCCTTCGAGCAGGCCACGCGCGTCGCAGATCGCCGCCCGGGTCTGCGAGCCTCCGCGTGAGCGGCCGACGGATCCGCGTCGGCATCGACACCGGTGGCACCTTCACCGACGTCGTGGCCGTCGACGAGGACACCGGCGAGTTCGCCACCACCAAGACGCCGTCGACGCCACACGACCCAGCGGTCGGCTTCATGGCCGGCGTCGACAAGGTGCTCGGCCGACTCGGGCTCGGGCCTGACTCGCTCTCCGGCGTCTCGCACGGCACGACCGTGGCGACCAACCGGCTGCTCGAGGGCAAGGTCGAGAGCCTCGGTTTCGCCACGACCGAGGGCTATGCGCACGTGCTCGAGATCGCCCGGCAGTCGGTGCCCGACGGTTACGGCAACTCGTACTTCTGGGTCAAGCCCGACCGGATCGTCCCGGCCCACCTGGTGCGCGAAGTCGGCGGTCGGCTCGCGGTCGACGGCTCGGAGATCCGCCCCTTCGACGCGTCGTCGGCGACCGCTGCCGCTGAGTTCTTCCGCGACGCGGGCGTGCGAAGCGTCGGCGTGTGCTTCCTGCACTCGTACGCGAACCCCGCACATGAGCAGGCGATGCGAGAGATCCTCGCTGCGGTCTGCCCCGACGTCGTCGTGTCGATCTCGTCAGACGTCCTGCGCGAGTACCGCGAGTACGAGCGGTCGGTCACGACCCTTGTCGACGCCGCGGTCAAGCCGTCGATCCGCCGCTACATCGCGAACATCAGCGAACGGCTCGAGTCGTACGCCGCCGACGAGTCGGCCACCGACGGCCGTCGTGCCGTGCCGTTCTACGTGATGAAGTCGAACGGCGGAGTGCTGTCGGCCGACGAGGTCGTGCATCAACCGATCACCACGGTGCTCTCCGGTCCGGCGGCCGGCGCGCTCGGCGCCGCAGTTGTGGCGCGGGCGGCGGGCTTCGACCGGATCGTCACATGCGACGGCGGCGGCACGTCGACCGACGTGACCGTCGTCATCGACGGCGAACCGGCCCTGACCACGGAGGGAACCGTCGGCGCCTACCCGAGCAAGATCCCGATGATCGACGTTGTCACCGTCGGCGCGGGCGGCGGCTCGATCGCATGGATCAGCCCCGAGGGCACGCTGAAAGTCGGCCCGCAGTCGGCCGGCGCCGACCCCGGGCCGATGTGCTACGGCTCTGACGGAGACGACCCGACGATCACCGACGCGCACCTCGTGCTCGGTCGCATCCCGCCGCACCTGCTGGGCGGCGAAGTGCCGCTCGAATCGGACCTCGCGCACCAGGGTGTGGCGCGGATTGCCGAGCGGCTCGGCCTCGGGCTCGAGCAGGCGGCAGCGGGCATTCTCGAGATCTCGGCGTGGAACCAGGCGAACGCCCTTCGCCAGATCACCGTCAAGCGCGGGCTCGACATCCGCGACTTCACCCTGGTGACGTTCGGCGGCAGCGGGTCACTGCTCGCCTGTCGGCTGCTCGACATCCTCGGGATGCGCAGCGTGCTGGTACCGCGCGACCCCGGCAACCTGTCGGCGTATGGGCTGCTCACCGTCGACGTTCGCAATGACTACGTGCGCACGGCTGTCATGCGGCACTCGCGGCTCGACATCGACCAGATGCTCGCGGTCTTCGTCGACCTCACCCGCGCAGCCGACGTTGCTCTCGCACGCGAGGGATTCGACGAGCCCGATCGGGTGTTCGAGGGCAGTGCCGATCTCCGGTACTTCGGGCAGGCGTACGAAGTGCGCATTCCGTGGGGCGACGACCCTGTCTCCGTCGAGGCGGCCGAGCGCGTCGTCAAGGCGTTCCACGACGAGCATCGGCGGCTGTACGGCTACGACTTCCGCGTGAAGAGTCTGACCCCCGGACCCAATTGTCAGACC
>DATIOH010000198.1:0-12252 GCA_035473375.1 Nocardioidaceae bacterium
ATCGATCACCGAGTCGGGGAGGGCCTTGATCGCGGCCTCGAGGAACGGGTTGAGGTCGGCGGTGGCGAGGGCGTCGTCGACGAGGTCAGAGGCCGGCGGCAGCGACCCGTCGTCTTTCATCTCCTGGACGGCCGCGAGCAGCCCGTCGTGCAAGGCGTCGATGTCGGCGTCGGTACGGGTTGCTGGTTGGGCGAGCTCCAAGGCGAATGCTTCTCGGCTGACATGCAGCTGGCAGGCGGCGTTGTCGATGCCGAGCAGCACGACACGCTCGGTGAGGCCGTCGATGCCGTCGGCCTGCGAGGTGACGGTGCGCGCGACGCACGGGTCGGCCGGCTGGAGCGGCTTGAAGGAGCCCCCGCCGTTGGCGACCTGGATCGCGAGGACGCCGACGACCAGCGCCAGCGCGACAGCCGGCAGGCCGACCAGCGACAGACGACCGTTCATGGCGTCGTCCTCCGCCGAGGTGCGATCACGGTGAGCAGGGCGAGGATCGCCAGACTGGCGCCGACGAGAAACGAGTCGCGGAATGCCCACGTGGCGGCCCGCTCCAACTGCGCGTCGAGGTCGCGCTCGAGCTGGGCAGCAGCAGGTTGCTCCTCCGGTGCGAGGTTCAGCGTCGCAAAGGCGCTGTGCAGGTCGGGGACCTGACCCGGCTGCGCTGACAGCTCGCGACCGAGAGCCTCGGCCACCGCGACCTTGTCCTGCGGCTGCAGCGGAGCGTCGAGCACCAACGACGTGATCGCCTCCTGGGCCGGCACCTGGGCGTCTTGCAGGTCCGCGGTGAAGACGGGCGTCATAATCGCCAGCCCCACGACAACCCCCATGTGGCGGGCACCGATCGTCCACCCCGCGTGCTCGGCTCGCGGCAGCCGCAGCTGCATCGCATGGGCGGTGAGCCGGTCGATGGTCAGCCCGAGCCCGAGCCCGACCAGAGCCTGCGGCGCAATTGTCCAAACGAGGTTGGCCGACGGCAGGATGGCGAGACCGACCAGTCCGCCAGCGATCAGGAAGCAGCCGACGGCGACCTCGACCTCGTCCGGCGTTCGAAAGAGTCGGGCGACCGGCCGTGCGGCCAGAGCCGCGACCGGCACCACAGACACCGTCAGCGCCGCGGTCGCCGGGGATCGGCCCCAGCCGTCGACTAAGAGCAGCACCAGCAAAAACAGCGCGGCGGTGAGGGATGCCGCCAACAAAGCGAGCGTCAGGTTGGGTCGTAGAGCTGGACGATGCCGGTCCGGCGCAGGCAGCGGCAGTGCGGGAACGGAGAGCGCGGCCGGCACGGCCACCGCCGCCAGCGGCACCTGAACCACGAAGATCGCCTGCCACGAGAAGGCTTGAGTGAGCAGTCCGCCCGCCACCGGGCCGGTGGCCGTGCCGACCACGCCAGCCGTGACCCATGTCGCGACGCCGCGGCGCTCGCCGTACAACGCGACGAGCAGCTCAAGGCAGCCGACCAGCGCCAGCGCCCCGCCGAGTGCCTGCACGCACCGAGCCGCGATCAGCACCTCGATCGACTGCGCCAACGCGCACGCCGCCGAGGCGCCTGCGAACACTGTGATGCCAACAGCGCCGACGATCCTCGGCTGCGCCCGACCGAACACCATGGCCGTCGGCACGGCCGCGAGCCCCAGCACGAGGTTGAACGAGATCAGCACCCAGGCGACCTGCGTGACGGACGTCTGCAAGTTGAAGAGGATGTCGGGCAGAGCAAGCGTCACAACGGCGGAGTCCGCCAACACGAGCGCCACGCTCATCGCGAGCAAAGGACCTACGGCGCGACGCACGCGGCCATCCTCGCACTCCCGCGCTACCGGCTAGCCGAGGTGACGGACGGCAGTCGCAGTGACCGGATCAGGGAGCCGTCGCCGGACCCATGCCGTTGCGCAGCAGGTTTCCGCGTCCGGTGGGCCAGGACAGGCAACCCGTGCCGGAGCCCGGCACGGTGTAGACGTCGATGCCATGGTCGAAGGTGGTGAGGACGATCTCGAGCGTGCCGTCGCCGGTGAGGTCTGCGATCGACGGAGCGGCCGGCACGCCGATGCCGTTGCCGTCGCGGCCCTGGTGGCGCAGTCGGGTCACCGACAGCGGCTTCCCTTTGGCCGACAGCACGATCAGGCGTCCGGCATTGCGGTGGAGTGAGTAGGTGCCGAACACCAGCTCGGGAGTGCCGTCCTTGTTGAGGTCGGCCGCCACCACCTCGGAGGCGAACGTCTTCGAGCGCCGCGGTGCGTACTCGTACGACCACAGCTTGTGGCCGCTCGGCCCCACCGCATAGACCTTCCCGCCGGGGAGCGCGGAGACGATCTCGGGCTGGCGGTTGCCGAGGATGTCGACCACCGTCGGGGCCGGTATACCCGAGGGCGGGTACCAGTCACCGTCGGGCCGGAAGACGGGGTGGTTCGACATCGGCAGTTTCTCGAAGCCCTTGTGACGCATCGCCGAGCGGTGTTTGTCGCCGTACGCACCGTCGAGCACCATGAACGCGTAGCCCTGGGTGCGGTATGGGATGTGTCGCTCGACGTTGGGGATGCCGATCACCTCGTTGCGTCCGTCGCGGTCGATGTCGGCGACCGACGGAGGCGACGCCGTCCACTGCAGCCAGGCCTGGCGTGCCGGGCTCGGCCACGCCCCGGTGTGGAGGTGGTAGTGGCGACGCTCGACGCCCGGGTCGGCCCATCGGATGAACTGCCCCCATCCCATCCGCCGGCCGTCGAAACCGGACTCGCGGTTGGTAAACCACTTAGAGGCCAAGATCGAGGTGCCGTCGAGGTTGAAGGCGTTGATCTGGTGGTTGTCGAACGTCGTGATGATCTCGAGGTCGGGGTCGTTGTCGATGTTGCCGATGCCGACGTTCTCGCCGAAGGCGCCGTAGCCGTGGTTGCCCATCCCGTTGAAGTGCAGGTCGTTGCCCGGCCCGCGCAGCCGGTTGTAGCGGGGCCACGCAGGATGGTGGCCGTGCTTGGGCTGGAACCGCTTGCCGCGGGCGTTGAAGACGAAGACCTGCGCACCGGTGGGCGACGTGTTGGTCGTCGTCGCCACCACCTCGACCCGACCGTCGTGATTCAGGTCAGCCGCCGCGAGCCCCCGGACCTCCGGCGTCTGACCCCCGCTCCTGACCGACGCCGGCCACCCGCGCTTGACCTTCAGCCGACCGTGGACCAGGTCGTAGGCGGCGACGCTGCCGGATCCTCCGACGACGATCTCCTTGCGTCCGTCGCCATCGAGATCGGCGACCGCCTCCGGCGCGTAGACGCGGCCGTCGGTCGCGGTGCCCTTGCCGAGCTGGTGTCCCTTCGCGTCGAAGACGAAAGTCGAGTAGAACGGCGCCACGATCTCTTTTCGACCGTCGCCGTTCAGGTCGACCAGGCCCGGGGATGCGAACCAGCCCGTCTCGCCCGTCGTGATGTTGCGAACGAACTTCGGCCGCCGGACGGGATGGGGCGCGCGCTTCGTGGCGCACGACGCGGCTGCCCGCTCAACCCGGCTGGTCGTCGACGCAACGGCGGAGCTCGCACCAGAACCGGCCCCGCCGCCACCCTCATCGTCGACCAGCGCCTGGGCGCCCGGGACGACCCCGGCGACCAACAGACACCCGAGCCCAACGACGATGACGCGAGACAACCGCATGCCCCGGACCCTACCGACCCGGATGGGCCGAATGCCGTCAAGACGAGGGTCGCTGTGGAGGAGTTCGTGTAGTCGGCGATATGGACGCTCACTTGTCGGCTGAGGACGCTATGGTCTGCGTCAAGGAGGCCCGAGATGTCCTACACGCCCGAGATGGCCGCCGCGCTGAGCGGCGCATCTGTGCGGCAGTTGGCGTACTGGCGTTCGGCTCAGAGCGCGAACGGTCCGCTCCTGCGTCCGGACTCATTTGAGCCGGGCACACGTCTCTCGTACTCGTTCCAGGATGTGCTTGCGCTTCGCACGTTCGTCTACCTTCGGGCGCACAAGGTCCCGCTCCAGCGGGTGCGGAAGGCGGTCAGCGAGCTACGCGCCCTCGGCGAGGGCAATCATGTCTCAGCGTACAAACTCGTCGCCGTCGGACGAGACGTCGTTTGGAGGGTCTCCGCTGATGAGGCCATCGCCCTTAGTGGGTATCCGGGTCAGCATGTCATCGCCGAGATGGTCGACATTCTCGGCGACTTCGAGTCGATGAACGGCCGCCGGGTCGTGCCCCTGTTCCGGCCGACCGAAGGTGTCCGGGTCGATCCCGACGTGCGAGGCGGGTACCCGGTCATCGAAGGAACCCGCGTGCCGTACGACATCGTCGCTGGGCTTCTCGCTGACGGAGTCGAGCCCGCGGAGGTCTCAGCTTTCTACCCGAGCGTTAGTCCGGAGGCAGCAGAGGGAGCGCTGAGCTTCGAGCAGTACGTCGACGGCTATCGAGCCGCAAGAGCCGCCTGATCGAGGAGTTTTGAAGCTTCTCCTGGATGAGGACGTGCCCAAAGAGGTGCTCGCGCCGATTCGTCATCTCGTTGCGCCGCATCAGGTGGACCACGTGGACGACCTTCGGTGGAAGGGAAAGAAGGATCGATTCCTTCTTATGGACGCAGGCAAACGGGGATACCACGCCTTCGTGACAAACGACAGCACCCAACTCGAGAGCGTCGAGGAGGCCCGCGCCATTCGCGACTCGGGCATGCATCACATCAGCTACCGCCACGAGACGCGCCGCGGTCGTGAGGGGCTTGCACTTGCGATCGCCGGAGTGCTGGCGTCAGTCATCCCGATTATCCGCGAACTCGAACAGGTCGAGGGCCAACGACTTGTTGAGATCCAGGCGATCCGACCGAGACAACGGCACACGACGACTAATCCCACGACACACCCGCCACGCTATTGGTCGCGGCGCCGCAAGTAGGCGCGCCAGCTCACCACACGTGCATGGGTAACGGTTACGTCTGGCGGATCGCTCGCACGACAGCGTCCACGCCGGTGCCGGCTGCTGCGCGGCGACGTTCTTCGGCGACGGCTATCTGCCACTCCCGCGCGTCGAGCGCGTCGACAACGTCAGCGACCGTGACTTGCACCTGGCCAGCGGCGGGCGACGGCTCGCCGGTCGCCGGGTCGACTGGGAGATGGCCGACCATGACGAGGGTGCCTCCGGGCGCGACTCCGCTGGCGAGCCGAGACACCATGTCACCGACTGACCCGGCGACGTGGACGTAGAGGCAGTAGACGAGGTCGAAGTGCCGTGGCGGCGGCGTCCAGACCCCGAGGTCGCCTTCGACCCACTCGATCCGGTCGGCGACCTGCTGGCCACGTTGCTGCGCAGTCGACCGGGCGTGTTCGAGCGCGGTCGCGGAGAAATCGACGGCGGTGACCCGCCACCCGGCGGCGGCCAGCAGCATCGCCTCGGCGCCGTGGCCGCAGCCGGCATCGAGAGCGAGACCCGGCGCCAGGTCGACGATCTCGGCGAGCAGGTGCGCATTCGGCGGCCGGCTCGCGACCTGCTCAGAGTGCTCCTTCAGCGCCTGCGACCAGCGGCGCTCCCAGGAACTCTGGTCGAACTGGTCGTCGGTCATGACGCCGACCGTACGCGGCGTCGCCCAGCCGATCAGACCTCGGCGGCGGAGAAGTGCTGGAAGTCCTTCGCCGTCACCCAGTCGCCGCCCCACTCCCAGCCGATGCCGGCGAATGCGCGGATCACAACGTCGCCCGCGCGGATCGCACCGGGTGGCACGTGCGCATCAGTCGACCGGTCGATCGCGGCGTATCGACGGCCGGCTGGCGGCTCGGTCGAAGACTCCGTCAGGTACGGGTTCTGCACGGGGTTGATGTCGATTGCCGCGCCGTACGCATGGGCAGACCAGTCACGAGTGCCAGCGACGTGCCGACAGTTGTACCCCGACGTGTTGTTGGCCGCCATCGATCGACGGTCGATGCCGCGATAGTCGTCGACCAGGCGCATCCGCGCGATCGGCCAGCGGGCCTCATACAACCGCTCGAAGATCTTCGTCACGGCGACGGCGAACGTCTTGTTGACGACCAACTCGCCCGTGCGGGCGTTGCCGTCGAAGTCGACATAAGTCATCCGGAGGTAGCGGAGGTCCTTCCATCGGACCGGACACCCGGCGTGGTGGCTGAATCGCATCCGGCTTCTCAACTCGCCACCGATTCGACGGATGGACGCCTCGTATGCAGCAGGCGTCGGCCCGTCGCTCGGCCCGTCAGACCGAAGACCGTGCGTCGAAGAGGTCGGCCCGTCGCCGGCGCCCAGCGACCATCCACCGGCGTCAGGGTAGGTGTCGGCGCTCGACGAGCAGGCACCGATTGCGAAAGCGACGGACACGAGCAGCCAGCGCGCACCCAGCGACCCGCGCCGCGCGACGCTCATGCCGTCGGCGTCGCGGCAAGACCGGTGCAGGCCCGGAGCCGATTCCAGTCGGCGATCGCGGCCGCCCGCTCGATGCCGTGCAGCGGCAATGGACGGCCGAAGAGCTGAATCTGAGCCGGAGCCCAGGCACCGGCGGTGACTTCGCCGTCTTCGATGCGGACCTGCAGGACACCGGTCTCGGGGTCATGGTTGTGGTACCAGAGGAAGTTCGCGAGGCCGTAGCTCACGTAGGTGTCGCCCATCCATCCGGCACCGAGCAGCACGTGCGCGTGGCTCCCGACGATGACATCCGCGCCGGCGGCGGCCAGCGTCCTGGCCGTGGCGCGCTGCTGAGCGCCCGGACATCCCCGCCCCTCGACGCCCCAATGCAGGTAGACCACGACGACGTCTGCGCGTTGGGCAGCGTCTCTCACCGCGTCGACGAGAAGCGATCCCGGCCCGAGATCCACGGCGATGCCGGGAGTGTCAGGGCCAGCCGACCAGGCCGCACTCGTTCGTTCTCTCTTGGTGCTCGCGGCGAGGAAGGCGATGTCGGTTTCGCTGACGGAGACGATGTGCGGCCGGTAGGCCGCCGCGGAGTCGCGGCCGATGCCCACTACCGCGACAGGGCTGTGCGCGATCGCGTGAAGGGTGTCCGTCAGACCCTCCTGCCCGTAGTCGACAGCGTGGTTGTTGCCCATGGTGACAACGTCGATTCCCGCCGCATCCAGGACGTCGAGCGCCGGCGCAGTGGTGCGGAAGTGGAAGTCCTTCGGCTCGGGAAGTCCCCGTGCGGTGATCGAGCTCTCCAGGTTGGCCATCGCGAGGTCGGCCCGTTGAAGCGTCTTCGTGATCGGTCCGAGAGCTCCGTCCGGGTGGTCGAGCATCGCGGCCAGATGCAGCTGGAAGTGCATGTCGCCGACAAAAGCGAGCCGGACGACTCCATGGGGACCGTCGTCGGCGGGCGGCAGAGGAATGTCGATCGACTGAGACGGCCCGCTGGCGGAGCTCGATGGATGTGTCGGCGAACTCGCCGACGTCGCGCCGACGCAGGCGCTGATCGCGCAGCCCAGCGCCGCGAGAGCGTACGGCAGACGGCCAGTCCCTTCCACACACATACTTACGCCGCGGCAGCGTCAAAAGGTTGACGCGAGGCCCCATTTGCAATGACGACGTTCGCGTCGAATCGCCGGCGAGATGTTTCGACCTGTGTCAACCTCGTTGGCCGCTCAAGCCGTTCTGATGGAAGATCAGTCGAGAATGGTGGTCAATGGTGAGCAGACGCCAAGACGAACAGTTCGACGCGTTCATGACAGCGTCGTGGCCGTCGCTGTACAGAACCGCTGTGCTGATGACCGGCGACACACACCTCGCCGAAGACCTTCTGCAGAACGCGATGGGGAAGGTCTACAAGTCGTGGCACCGGGTATCCCAGGTGGAGCACCCGCGATCGTATGCGCGGGCGATCCTCGCCAACGAGGTGGCGACCTGGTGGCGGAGGCGGTCGTCGTCTGAGCTACCGGTCGAGACGTGGCCGGAACCCACATCGGCCGTCGGCCTCGATGATCAGGTCGTCAACGCAGACCTGATGTGGGAAGCGCTGAGCACCCTCCCGGCCCGCCAGCGCGCGGTTGTCGTCCTCCGCTACTACGAGGATCTCAGCGGCGCCGAGATCGCCCGAGTGCTCGACATCAGCGAGGGAGCGGTCAAGACCCACGCCCATCGCGCGCTTCGCGCGCTTGAGACCGCGCTGACAACCGGCGCCGGCAACGAGAGGGGGCCTCAGGCATGAACATCGAAGAGATCGTCCGCACCTCGATGGACCAGCTAGCCCGTGAACTTCAGCCGACGGTGCCCAACCCGGCTGCCGTCCGCGCCCGAGTCAACCGCAGTCGGCGGGCGAGGTCGATCGCCGTCGTCGGCCTTGCCGCCGCGGCCGCCGCCGCTGTCGTCTTCGGCGTCTCGGACCTCCGCGATCACTCGAGCGGCGCCGGGCCGACGCACTCTGTCGAGCTCGGAGAGAGCGCCGACGCAGTCTGGATGATGGACGGCGTCCTGCACATCGGCGATCAGGCCTACCCGCAGGACAAGGAGATCGTCACGGCCCTGGTGCCGACCAAGAACGGCGCGGTCTACGGCGCGCCAGGGGGTCAAATCGTCTACCAGCCGGCCGACGGTCCGGCGCAGGTGATCAGCACCGACGGTGACGCCAACCCGCCGGGCGGTCCGACACCGGTCGGCCCCGCCGCGGATCCGGACTCCGACCTCGTTGCGATACTCCGGTGGAGCACCGCCGACGGACGGTACGACCTCTACATCTACGACCCCGCGCGCGGGCGGCAGCTCGGCACCGGTATGCCCCTCGGCGACGACACGTGGGACCTCCCGGGCGACCCAAACCCGTTCGGCGGCGACTTGCTCGCACCGATCTACTGGGTGGGCCCGAACGACGGCGAGTACACAGTGTTGATCCGCAACCGTCAGCAGCTCTGGGGCAAGTACGCAAAGGGCGACGGGTCCGCGTCGGGACTCCCGCTGGGTAAGGCGCCGCTTGACGCCACGCTTGACGTCCTCGCAGACGTCGACGCCGACGGCACACTCACCTTCACGACACTGGACCGCAAGCCGCTGTCGAGCGTCGACGACGTCGAGCCCGACGGCGGCCTCAGTCACGACGGCGTGTACTTCGCCGGCCTCAGCGCCGACCCCGAGCACAGCGGCGCCGTCGCCATCGTCGACACCAACACCGGCGACGTCCGCTACATCGACCCGCCCGAGGGCACCGTGCCGATGTTCCCCAGCTGGTCCAGGGGTCACACGCTGATGTTCAGGGCGCCATTGCTTGAGAGTGCGCCGTCCGGACTCGTCGTCGCGTGCGACGCCGACTCCCTGGCGTGCGTCAACGTCGCCGAGGTCGACGACATCAACCAGACGGTGCTGCCTCGCATCTGACGCGACGCATCGATCGCCGAGACTGCCCAGCACGCCGGGCATGCCGACATCGTTCGCGAGATCATCGACGGTCGCGGCGGCGACGACCACGACGGCATCGGCAACGCCGACTGGTGGAGCGGCTATGTCGGACGAGTCCAGGCGGCCGCCGACTCGTTCAAGTGAGTCACGCGGGCCCTCGTACGGCGGCCAGGCGCTGCGCTCACCGGCGGCGACGCACTGAGCCGGCGATAGACCCGCACAGCAGCCGGGCGAGGCCGCGCCCGATACTTTCGCGCCGCCAGATCAGCGCCGCCGACAGCCCGAAGAGCAGATCGCGCACAACGAGTGCCGCGACAACGACGTACACAACCTCGGGGCTTCGAGCGACGCCGGCAACCACGACGATCGTGGCCAGCGTCAGCAGGAGGTACGCGCCGAGCACTCGGTCGATCGGCAAGATCGCACGGATCCGCCGCAGCTGTCCGGTCACTGACCTCTCCCCCCGTCGACGGCCAGCACACTCCAGCGTCAGCCCACTCGCGACGTCAACCTCGGAGGCGCGCCGTCGCGGTGGTGTGCCTACCGTGGACTGATGCGTGTGCTGATCGTCGACGGAGCCAACGTGGTCGGCAGCCGGCCCGACGGCTGGTGGCGCGACCGCCCAGGTGCGGCGCGCCGTCTGCACGAGCGACTCACGAACGCAGCGCTCGACCCAGCCGAGGTCGTCCTGGTGCTCGAAGGCGCGGCGAAGGCCGGCGTGCCCGCAGAAGATGACCAGCCGGTGCGCGTTCTCCATGCATCAGGGCCGGGTGACGACGCGATCGTCGCCGAAGTCGTACGGCACCTCGCGGAAGGCGGTGCGCGCGACGTCGTCGTCGTGACCGCCGACCGCGAGCTTCGAGATCGCGTCAGCGCCGCGGGCGGGCGGACTGAAGGCCCACGCTGGCTGCTCGACCAGCTGTGACAACCAATCGAATGACCTCTGGTGTAACAGCCCGGCATCGGTGCGGTCGCGAACACATCACTCGGTGCTGCGCGGGCCTGTGGACAACGTTGCGACCGTCCCGCCTGCACACACCGACTTCGCATCTGTATGGCCACGGTCTGATCTCAGCACCTGCTGACGCGGCGCCTTAGACCCCTAGCGTCCGAAGCTCGATCAAGGGGATCAAGGGGATCAGCGTGCGAACAAGACATTCGATGGTGCTGGCAGCGAGCATTCTCGCGGCGACGGCGACGCTGTCTGGGTGCGGCGGCGACGACTCCAACGACAGCGGCCTTGGCGCGTCCGATTCTCCTGTCGTCGCCGACGGCGACGGTGATCCGATGCTCGCCTGTCCAGGATCCGACTCGACGTTCTCGACAGCCGACGCCAACAGCGCCGACTGCGCCGATCCGTCGCCGGCGCTCAAGGAGGGCAAGAGCTGGGTGACCATCGTCGGAACACCCGCTGGCGTGACTGCGGACGAGACCTCCTTCGAGATCTCGGTTGCCGAGCGGGACTGCACCGACGCCGCGAGCCCAACGCTGCACCCACCGTTCATCATCAAGACTGACGACTCCGTCACGCTCTACATGACGATGGACACTCCTGCCGCAAGCAGCGCACCGGAGACGCCCGCGCCCGCCGGCGACACTCGGTACTGCGTGGGCAACCCGGTCGTCTACGGCACCGTCGACCTTGGCGAGGCCCTCGGCCAGCGGGCCGTGTTCGACGGGTCGACCTGGCCCCCCACCAAGATCGACGACGCGCCCGTCGGCTAGAACGGCTAGCGGCACCGGCCGCCCCGGTAGGCCTGCGAGCCGGTCAGCGGGCCGGCCGCCTTAGAACCGTGCCGAGCGGAAATTAGGTGTTCGGCACGGATGGCTGTCACCCCTCCTTAGGGCCATTCTCGAAGACATGCGACACCCAAGCCCCACCAAAACGACACCCAAGCAAACCCAAACGCGGACATCCGGGACACCCTCGGATACCAAGAGGACAACGAACAGGAGATCCGTCATGACTGACGTGGTCGACGCGGTCGAAGCCGACCGCGCGCTCAAGGCAAGACACCGTGCAATGTGGGCATCGGGAGACTTCCCCGCCGTCGCAACGCAGGTCATTCCCCAGCTCGGACCCGTACTTGTTGCCGCCGCCGGCATCAAGCCGGGCGACCGAGTGCTCGACGTCGGCGCCGGATCCGGCAACGCGTCTATCCCCGCTGCCCAGTTGGGAGCGGAGACGGTCGCGAGCGACCTCACGCCGGAGCTCCTCGAGGCCGGCCGCCTCGACGCAGAGGCTCGCGGTATCGCACTCGAGTGGC
Organism: Nocardioidaceae bacterium; assembly: GCA_035473375.1. GTDB lineage: Bacteria > Actinomycetota > Actinomycetes > Propionibacteriales > Nocardioidaceae > DATIOH01. The sequence goes on from DATIOH010000198.1 coordinate 11,560, forward strand.
AGCAGGCCGACGCCGAGGCGCTTCCGTTTGAGGACAACTCATTCGACGTCGTGATCTCGTGCCTCGGCGTGATGTTCGCGCCGCACCACCAGCCGGCCGCGGACGAACTGCTCCGCGTCTGCCGGCCGGGCGGCACGGTCTCGCTGCTGAGCTGGACGCCCGAGGGTTTCCTCGGCGACATGTTCGCGACGATGAAGCCGTATGCGCCACCGCCGCCGCCCGGCGCTCAGCCGGCAATGCTGTGGGGCAGCGAGACGCACGTGCGCGACCTATTCGGCGACCGCATCTTCGACGTCGAGGCTCGCCGCGAGAACCTTCGCGTCGAGGCGTTCGAGACGCCGGAGGAGTTCCGCGAGTTCTTCAAGGCGACCTACGGGCCGACGATCTCGGTGTACAAGAACATCGGCGACAACGCCGACCGTGTCGCGGACCTCGACGCCGAGCTCGCCGACCTCGGCCGCGAGTACGACTACGGCTCGTCGACCACGGTGATGGACTGGGAGTACCTGCTCTTCACCGCTCGCAAGCGTTCCTGACGGCACCACCACACCCAAAGTGGAGCCACTTTGGCGAGAGCCAAAGTGGCTCCACTTTGGGCTAGTGCGAGGGCGACTTCACGACGGCGCCGCGGGCCATCACGAACTGCACGTCTTCAAGCAGCCGGACGTCGTCGAGCGGGTTGCCGTCGACGGC
>DATIOH010000199.1:0-11727 GCA_035473375.1 Nocardioidaceae bacterium
CAGGTGTTTTGTTGCAATTCCGAGACACCTTCGGCTCGAAGTTATCCCTCATCTGCTGTAACTAATTGAAATTTATAAACGGATCGTTCGCCGTGCGGACCTCGTGCGCCGTCTCTGCGCACGGCGGCGGGCCGAAAACCACCTGGTCGAACCGCAAATGCGGTGAACCCAAGGGTGAAAGCATCCGTGAATGCGGATAGGGTGTCGCGATGACCATCTACCGGCTGGCCGACGCGGCCGCCCTCCTGGGCGTCAGCGACGACACCATCCGCCGGTGGGCGGACGGGGGACGGTTCGCGACCTCGCGCACAGCGGACGGCCATGCGGGCATCGAGGGGGTCGCGCTGGCGGCGCTCGCGCGCGAGGTCGCGTCCATCCCCGCCGACGGGTCTGCCGTCGCGTCGCACCAGGTGAGCGCTCGCAACCACCTGCGCGGCATCGTCACCGACGTCAAGCGAGACACGGTGATGGCGCAGGTCGAGCTGTGCTGCGGGCCGTACAGAGTCGTCTCGTTGATGAGCCGAGAGGCGGCCGACTCCCTCGGTCTCGAGCCCGGTGTCGTCGCGGTCGCGTCCATCAAGGCAACCAACGTCGTCGTGGAGGTTCCAGAGTGACCCGCATCTTCCGTGTCGCCACGCTCGCCGCAGTCGCGGTTCTCGGCCTCTCGTCGTGTGGCGGAGACGACGGAGGGTCCGGAGGCGACAAGACCAAGCTGACCGTGTTTGCCGCATCATCGCTCACCAACACCTTCGGCGAGCTCGAGAAGGCATTCGAGAAGGACCATCCCGACGTCGACGTGGTGATCTCATTCGACTCGAGCAGCACGCTCGCGACGCAGATCACCAGCGGCTCGCCGGCCGATGTGCTCGTGACGGCCGACCAGGCGAGCATGCAGATCATCGTCGACGCCGGCGACAATGCAGCGACGCCGCAGCCGTTCGCCAGCAACACGATGGCCGTCGTCACGCCGCCGGACAATCCGGCGGGGATCACCAGCGTCAGCAACATCGACAAGGGTGACTTCGTCGTCTGCGACCCGTCGGCGCCCTGTGGCGAGGTCGCCGCGCAGATCCTCGAGAAGGCCGGCGTGACCGCGAAGCCGGTCTCGTACGGCGAGAAGGTGACGGCGGTCCTCGAGACCGTCGAGCTCGGCGAGGCCGACGCTGGCATGGTCTACATCACCGATGCCCAGGGCGCAGGCGACCAAGTCCACGCGATCGACATCCCCGACAACCTCAACGTCGTCACGCCCTACTACATCGCCGCCGTGAAAGACTCCGCGAATGCCGACCTGGCCACGGAGTGGATCTCGCTGGTCGAGTCTGAGGCGGGTCAGAGCGTCTTGGAGAAGGCGGGATTCGGAGCGCCGTGACCTCCGGCGGTGAGGCGTCCCGCGGCGCGCCCTCGCAGGGGAGGCCGCCGCTCGCCCTCACCGTCCCAGCAGCCGTCGCCGTCGCGTTCCTCGCCCTCCCGGTCATCGGCGTCCTCGTCAAGGCTCCGTGGTCATCGCTCGGCGACGTTCTCTCGTCCCCAGACGCCCGCACCTCGCTGCGACTGAGCCTCGAGACGACGTCGATCACCACCGTCTGCTGCATCGTGCTCGGCGTCCCACTCGCCTGGCTGCTGGCGCGGACGTCCTTTCGCGGGCGCGGCGTCGTTCGGGCACTGGTGACGCTTCCGCTCGTGATGCCGCCCGTCGTCGGCGGTGTCGCGCTGCTGCTCGCCTTCGGCCGCAACGGCGTGGTCGGCAAGTACCTCGACTCCTGGTTCGGCATCACCCTGCCGTTCACGACACCCGCGGTCATCGTGGCCCAGACGTTCGTCGCGCTGCCCTTTATGGTGATCAGCGTCGAGGGGGCGTTCCGCGCCAGCGACGTGCGTTACGACGCCGCCGCGGCCACCCTCGGGGCGAGCCGGTGGACGACGTTTCGGCGTGTCACCATGCCTCTCGCGCTGCCCGGCATCGTGTCGGGCGCGATCTTGTCGTGGGCGCGCGCGCTCGGCGAGTTCGGGGCAACGATCACCTTCGCCGGCAACTTCCCGGGCACCACGAGGACGATGCCGACCCAGGTCTACCTCGCTCTCCAGTCCGATCCCGACGCCGCGATCGCCCTCAGCCTCGCGTTGATCGTGGTGTCCGTGGCCGTCCTGATCGCGCTGCGCGAGCGCTGGCTGTCGGGGGTCGCGGCATGAGCCTGCAGGCGACGATCGTCGTCCGACGACCAGAGCACACGACGTCGCTGGAACTCGCCGCCCAGCCTGGCGAGGTCGTCGGCCTCATCGGCCCGAACGGCGCCGGCAAGTCGACGACGCTCCAAGCGCTCGCCGGCCTCGTGTCCCTCTCCGAGGGACGGATCGCAATGGCGGGCGAGACGTGGGACGACGGTCGCAACCGGTTGCCGACGCACCTCCGCAAGCTCGGCTACGTCTTCCAAGACCACCTGCTCTTCCCGCATCTCTCCGCACTCGACAACGTCGCCTTCGGGCTTCGGTCGCGCGGCAGGACGCGACGCGACGCGAGCCGCGAGGCGAGCCGATGGCTCGAAGGGCTCGGCGTTGCCGACCTCGCGCGTCGCCGACCGCGCCAGCTCTCAGGCGGACAGTCGCAGCGCGTGGCGATCGCCCGCGCCCTCGCCGGCGACCCAGACCTACTACTGCTCGACGAGCCCACCGCATCTCTCGACGCCGGCGGCGCGATGTCGCTGCGAGCTCGGCTGCGCGAGCACCTCGACGCCTTCTCCGGCGTGTGCGTGATCGTCACCCACACAGCTCTCGACGCGATGATGCTGAGCGACCGGCTGGTCGTGCTCGACGGCGGCCAGATCGTTCAGGAAGGCGCTCCGCATGACGTCGCCGCCCATCCGCGCACCACGCACGTCGCCGCCCTCGTCGGCCTCAATCTGGTGTCGGGCGAGGCGACCCGGGGCACCCTCGTGACCCCCAGCGGCGCATCGGTAGCCGCCGCGTCGCATCTCGACGGTCCGGCCTTCGGCGCCTTCTCACCGTCGGCCGTGTCGCTGTTCGCCGAACGTCCGAGCGGAAGCCCGCGCAACGTGTGGGGCGGGCGCGTCACGTCGCTCGCACCGCATGGCGATGCCGTGCGCGTTCAACTCGACAGCGATCCGACGCTGATCGCCGACGTCACGCCGGCCGCGATGGCCACGCTCGCGATCGAGCCCGGCTCGATGCTCTGGGCATCCGTGAAGGCGACGGAGGTCGTGCTGTACTCGGCATGACCGCCGACTCGCGCGAGTGCCACGCGGCTGACTCGTCGTTACGATCGAGAAAACGACCGGAGCGACATCGGCAGGGCCGACTGAGGAGCACCGCGTGACTGAGAGCCAGCCGTCGACGAACATCGACCCCGACATCGACTCCCCCGGCGACGCACCTGGCCGCGACCTTGCCCTCGAGCTGGTCCGAGTTACCGAGTCCGGCGCGCTCGCCGCGGGCCGTTGGGTCGGCCAAGGCGACAAGGAAGGCGCGGACGGAGCGGCGGTCGACGCGATGCGCGCCGTGGTGGGCACCGTCCAGATGGACGGCGTCGTCGTCATCGGCGAGGGCGAGAAGGACCACGCCCCGATGCTCTACAACGGCGAGCACGTCGGCGACGGCACCGGCCCGCGATGCGACGTCGCCGTCGACCCGGTCGACGGAACGACCCTCACGGCCAAGGGCATGCCCAACGCCGTCGCCGTCCTGGCGGTCGCGCCCCGTGGAACGATGTACGACCCGTCCGCGGTCTTCTATATGGAGAAGCTCGCCACCGGTCCGGAGGCCGCCGACGTCGTCGACATCCGGCTGCCAGTCGCTGAGAACATCCGCCGTTGCGCCAAGGCCAAGGGCACTGCCAAGGAGGACATCACCGTCTGCGTCCTCGACCGCCCGCGGCATCAGGATCTCGTCGAGGAGATCCGCGCGGCCGGCGCCCGCATCAAGTTCATCGCCGACGGCGATGTGGCCGGCGCGATCATGGCGGCCCGCCCCGAGACCGGCATCGACTTGATGATGGGGGTCGGGGGGACGCCCGAGGGGATCATCGCGGCGTGTGCGATGAAGGCTCTCGGCGGTGTCATCCAGGCACGGCTCTGGCCGACGACCGACGAGGAGAAGCAGCGGGCGGTCGACGCAGGCCACCAGCTGGACGCAGTGCTCTCGACCGACGACCTCGTCGCCGGCGACGACTGCTTCTTCGTCGCGACCGGGATCACCGACGGCGAGCTGCTCCGCGGCGTGCGGTACGCCCGCTTCGGCGCCACGACGCACTCGCTCGTCATGCGGTCGCGCAGCGGCACGATCCGGACGATCACCAGCGAGCACAAGTTCCGCAAGCTCAGCCGGTACTCGTCAGCCGACTACCGCAACGACTTCACCGCCGCCGGAGGGTCGCCCATCGCTCGGTAAACTCGTCGGTAACATCACCGACCCCGGCGAAAGCGGTCGCATGCACCCCGAGCAGACGGCGAAGCTCCCCAACGGCATCGAGATCGCGTACGACACCTGCGGCGATCCGGCCGACCCGGCGGTCCTGCTCATCATGGGTCTCGGCGGACCGCTCAACTGGTGGGATGCCGACCTCTGCGCCATGATCGCGAGCCGCGGATTCCACGTGATCCGGTACGACAACCGCGACGTCGGCCGGTCGACCAAGCTCCGCTCGCTCGGCGGCACCCGGGCGGGCATCGTGCACGCCTACCTGCGCCCCACGACCGTTCCGCCCTACACCATCAGCGACCTTGCAGCCGACGCCGCCGGACTGCTGGACCACCTCGGTATCGCGAGCGCACACGTCACCGGCGCGTCGATGGGCGGCATGATCGCCCAGACACTCGCGATCGAACGTCCCGAGCGGGTCCTGTCGCTCGTCTCGATCATGTCGACGCCCGGCGGCCGCTTCGTCGGCTGGCAGGACCCGCGACTGTTCCCGCTTCTGCTGCGCCGCAGCGACCTGTCACGCGAGGCGGTCATCGAGCGGTCGGTGAAGACCTGGTCGATCATCGGCTCGCCTGACTACCCGACGCCCGACGAAGAGACGCGCCATCGAGCCGCCGAGACCTTTGAGCGCGGCATGAGCCCCTCGGGAGTGGTCCGCCAGATGCAAGCGGTCCTGTCTCAGCCGAACCGAGCCGCGGCGCTCGCACAGATCACGGCGCCGACCCTCGTGATTCACGGTCTGGCCGACCGTCTCGTCCACGTCTCCGGCGGTCGGGCCACGGCGCGGGCCATCCCGGGCGCGGAGCTCGTGCTCGTCCCGGGCATGGGACACGACCTGCCGCGCGAGCTGTGGCCGGTCTTCGTCGACGGCATCGAGCGGACGGCTGCTCGGGCATCGGCGGCGACCGACCGTGATCGAGTCGTCGGCGAGATCGGCTAGTCGGCCGGACCGTCCTGCGAGGGCGCCCGCTTCGCGGGTGTCGGGCTCGGAGCAGCCTTCTTCGCCGCGGTCCGCTTCGTCGGCGTCCGCTTCGCGGCGGCCTTCTTCGTCGCCGTCTTCTTCGCAGACGAGACGCCGACCACGCTCGCCGCGGCCGACGCCGCGCTCACCGGGTGTGCGGGCTCGGCGGCGCCCGGCGGATGTGCCTGCGCGAGCGCGAGCAGCTCGTCGAGCGCGTCGCGCAGGTAGCCGATCAGGTTCCAGACGTCGGGGACCAGCTCGCGACAGGCGATCAGGCCGAAGTCGAGCGATCCGTCGTACGAGAACAGCGTGATGTTGAGCGCACCGGTCATGTCGGTGATCGCTGACGCGGGATAGACGCCGGTGACCCGTGCGCCCGCGACATACAGCGGCAGTTGAGGGCCCGGCACGTTGGAGACGAAGAGATTGAAGGGGAAGCTCCCCATCGTGACCATCCGGAAGACAGCACGGGCCGCAAGACCCGACAGCGCCATCGGGATGACCGCCGAGATGTCTTGCAGGATCGTGGCCGGCACGCCGTTGAACTGCCGTCTTGCCTCAGCCAGTGCGAGCTGGACCGCCTCCAGGCGCTCGATGGGATCGGCGATTTGAGTCGCGAGCTCGGCAAGCATCACCGAGATCTCGTTCCCGCCCGATCCCGAGCCTGCGCCGCGGACAGAGACGGGAACGGCCACGACGACCGGCTCGTCAGGAAGGCCGTCGTGATCGAGCAGCCAACGCCGCAGGGCCGCCGTCGCGAGGACCATCACCACATCGTTGACGGACAGGCCGAACGCCTGGCGGATCTTCTTCACGTCGACGAGCGGCAGCGATCCATAGGCAAACCGGCGGTGGGCCGTGATGGGGGCGTTGAGCGGCGTCGGCGGTGTGGTGAGCATCCGACGCTCGCCGTCTCGCGCACTGCCCGAGGTCGCCGTTCGCACCGCTGCATCGGCAAAGTCGCTGACGGCCTGAATGCCGGGCACTCTCGACGCTCCTGGCAGGTCGGCGACGTGCGGGAGGGCGCGGGGCAGTGTCCGGAGAATGTCGAGGGGCTGCGCGGCAGACGCGGCGAGTCCACGGCCGGCCAGCTCGAGCTGGCTCGGCAGCGGCTCAGGCTGCCAGAGCTCGTCCGGCGGCTCCACGATCCGCGGCTCGGGCGTGACGTCGAGAATGGTGTTCAGGATCTCGGTGCCGGACACCCCGTCGATCGCGGCGTGGTGGATCTTCGCGTAGATCGCCTGTCGGCCACCGTCGATGCCATGCACGAGGTAGAGCTCCCAGAGCGGCCGAGTGCGATCGAGCGGCCTGGCGTGTATCCGCGCGACCTGCTCGCCGAGCTGTCGGTCGTCACCCGGCCCCGGCAGCGCCACCTCGCGCAGATGGAACTCGATGTCGAAGTCGGGATCGTCAAACCAGTACGGCAGTCCGAGGCCGAACGGCACAGTGACGAGCCGCTGCCGGAGTGGCTCGGCGAGGTGCAGTCGGGGCTCGAGGACATCGCGCACGTCGTCGAGTGTCAGCGCGCCGCCGTGGACGGCCGCCGGATCGAGCAGGATCAGCCCGCCGACATGCCCGACCGTCGTCCTGCTCTCGACATGGAGGAACTGGGCGTCCAGACCCGAGAGCTGCCTCATCCCCCGAGTCTGACTCATCGCGCCCTCAATGACGAGGCCGCTGGCTGCGCGAAGATGGGAGTCGTGCTCACCTTGGCGAGAAGTGTCTCCGAGCGCGGCGAGCTGACGCTGCTGCGACGGCCCGACGGTGCGCTTGAGCTTCGGGTCAACGGTCTGTTCGCAATGGACACGGCCGAGACGAGCTCGGAGCGCCTACTCGCGTCGGCGACGATCGACGTGACCGTGCGGGATCGGCCGGAGGCAGACACCCCGCTCCGCGTCCTAGTCGGTGGGCTCGGGCTCGGCTTCACGGTCGCCGCGCTTCTCGACGATCCTCGCGTCGAGCGGGTCGTCGTCGTCGAGATCGAGGCCGACCTCGTGCGGTGGCACCGCAGCGGCGTCGTTCCTCCTCCCAGAGGTGAGAGCGCGGGGACTGACGGTGGCCTGCTCGACGACCCGCGCCTTGACGTCGTGGTTGGCGACGTCCGCGGCGTCATCGCAGAGCAGTCCCGCAGCGCGTATGACGTCGTGCTCCTCGACGTCGACAACGGACCAGGCTTCCTGCTGTACGACGCCAACGCGGAGATCTACCGCGAGCCGTTCCTGCGCGAGTGTGCGGCCGGGCTTCGGCCCGGTGGCGCGGTGGCGATCTGGTCGGCCAGCGAGGCGACTACGCTCGCGACGGCGATGGGTGCGGTGTTCGCGACCACCGACGTCCGAGCCGTCCCGGTGACCCTCAACGACCGACAGACGCACTACCACCTCTACGTCGGTCGGACGCCGAATGAGGACGGAGCGCGACGTGCCGGGTGAGCCGATCACTATCCGGCCGGGCGTCGTCATCCCCGAAGGTGAGCTGTCATGGCGGTTCTCCCGGTCCAGCGGTCCAGGCGGTCAGTCGGTCAACACCGCCGACACGCGCGTCGAACTCAGCCTCGACGTCGCGAACACCTCGGCGCTGTCGCCGATGCTGCGCGAGCGGGCTCTCGACCGGCTCGCCAGCCGCCTCGTCGACGGGGTCCTCACCGTCGTCGCATCCGAGCATCGGTCGCAGCTGCGCAACCGCGAGGCCGCCGAGCAGCGGTTGGCCGAGACGCTGCGGACCGCTATCGCACCGCCGCCGCGTCGACGGCGGCCGACCAAGCCGACCAAGGGCTCGGTCAAGCGGCGGCTCGACGACAAGCGCCGCAGGGGCGACGTCAAGCAGTCGCGCCGCCCGCCCGAGTCGTAGCACTCCGCCGGCCGTAACAGGGTCAGAGGTAGAAGTACGGATCGAGCACTCGCACCCGGGTGATCTTGTCGACGGGCAGACCGTTGCGCGTGGCAGCCCGTCTGATCGAGTCCGGGTCAGGCCCGTCGTACACGCAGATGGTCCTGGACTTGTCCTCGTTGACGTACGAGTGCAGCCAGGTCACCCCCACCTCGGCGTTGTGCCCGACGACGCTCAGGCACGTCTCGGCACCGTCGGGGGTCGTCGGGATGTTCAGGCCGTCGGGGAAGGTTCGCTCGACGAGGTAGCGCGCCATGGGGATTCCTCTCGCTGTGGGACCGCGCTTCGGTCCCCTCGCAGCAAGTACGCCATCCACAGCATGCGCCCGGCATCGGGATCGATCCCCAAGTTGCGCGCTGACGGTCCCTACCTTGGCTACAGCACTCTGGCTACAGCACTCTGGCTACAGCGGCGCCGACAACAGCTCGCGGGCCTTGCGCGCAGCCTCGCCGCGCGACGACACCCCGAGCTTCGAGAGCACCGACGAGACGTGGTGGCCGACCGTCTTCTCCGAAAGGCAGAGCCGGTCGGCGATCTCGGCATTGCGGAGACCTTCCTCGACCAGGCGAAGCACCTCGACCTCGCGGACGGTCAGGCCGGCGGGGTTCTCGCGGGTCGACGCGCGGGCACCGCGCGGGATGGTCGCGGCCCCGAGCTTTCGCATCCGTTGCTGCGCGACGGCGAGCATCGGGCGAGCGCCGAGCCGGTCGAACGTCGCCATTGCGGCGCGGACGTCTGCCTCGTCGTCGCTGTCCATGAGGGCCATGGCCGCCTCGTACGGAAGTCCCAGCGACTCCCAGGACTCGGCGGCGGACCGCCAGTCGCCCCTGATCTGGAGGGCGAACGGCTCCGCCGCCTCGGCCGGCGGCTCGGACAGCTCGCCTGCCTTCCAGAGCCAGAACGCGAGCTCGCCCCCGAACCAGGCATCTCGCCCGCTGACGGCGAGGTCGTAGGTGGTGCCGATCTCGCCAGCGATCAGTTCCGGATGTCCGTCGAGCCAACGGGCCTCGGCCCGCGCCGCAGCGACGCAGCCGGTGAACTGCAGCTCACCGGTCGGCTCGGCGAATCCCAGGGCTTCGTCGAGCAGCGGCCAGACCCCCGGCTCGCCCCGACGGGTCCTGACACGGGCGACCACGACGCCGTAGAGGATCTTCGTCGTCCTCGACCACTGGTGGTGCTCGAGCAGCAGGCCCGCCTCTTCGTCGGCCTGCGTCCAATGACCGTGCCGGAACAGCAGCTCGGTGTGCGCCGAGTGCAGGCAGAGGCGGGACGCGGCGAGGTCGTGGTCGGTGCAGAAGGCCATCCCCTCGTCGAGGTATTGACGGGCCTTGACGAAGTCGAGGTTGGTCGTCGCAGCGCCGGCCAGGTTCGTCAGCGCCCGCGCTGCGTCATCCTCGAGGCTCGCGTCGAGAGACAGCTGCAGGCTCTTCAGCAGCAGCTCCTCGCCGCCGACGTCGCCGACATTCCATCGCGCGCAGCCGACCGTGTTGAGCGCGCCGACCAGCGTCGGGGTGTCGTCGAGGTGTTCGGCCATCTCGATGGCCTGCTCCCCGAGCTCGACGGCCTGCTCACTGTCGTTTCCGAGCATGAAAAGCGATGCCTTGCGACCCACGGCATGGGCGAGCTCGCGGCTGGGCGGAAGGGACTCGAGGATCGCAAGAGCCTCGTCGAGCGCGACGTCGACCTCCGCGCGCCGTCCCGCCGTCCAGAGCAGGCGCGAGAGCACGCTGAGGTTGTCGCCGAGCCGGAGCGGAAGGTCGAGCCGCCTCAGGATCTCGATCGCCTCGGACGTCGCGTCGATGGCCTCGACGAGCAGGTCGCTGACATAGCACTCGTACGACCGCCGCTCGAGGAGCTGGACGCGGTCGAGGTCGGCAACACCGTCAGCGAACCGAAGAGCGCGTCCGTACTGGAAGGCCGCCTCCCGGTGCGCCTTGAGACCCACGGCCGACTCGGCCGCCGCAGTCGCGAACTCGACGGCCGCAGGTGCGTCGGCGGCGTGCTCGGCATGGTCCGCGAGCCGAGCCAGGCGCTGGTCGCGATCAGGCGCGACACGCAACGCGGCGAGCGCCTGCGCGTGGATCTCCGCGAGCCTGGTCGGCGCGATCCCCCGCAGCACCGCCTGGCGGACCAGCTCGTGCCGAAAGGCGAAGTGGGGCGGATCGAAGGCCAAGATCCCCTTGGACACGCACTCGTCGACCGCAGCCGACAGCACGCCCTCGATCGCCAAGATGATCGACGGCTCGATGCGCGAGCCGATGACCGCTGCTACCTCGACCGCTCGTCGCCCCTCCGGACTCAACCGCGCAACCCTCGCGACGACCGCGTCGGAAACCGACCGCGGAAGCCCGCCGCCCGCGGCGATCACCTCGACCACGAGGAACGGATTGCCGCCGGTCGTGCGATACAGCTCGTCGGCGTCGAGGTCGCTCCCGGCCGCGAGCTGCGCGACGGCGTCGGCCGACAGTCTCGGAACGGCCAATCGGCTGGCTGTCGCGGACGACGTGAGGTCGCCGACGACCAGCCGCAGCGGGTCGGTCATCTCAAGATCGTCGTCGCGATAGCTGACGACGACCAGCGCCGGAGCCGCGCCGAGCCGGCGTCCAATGAAGCGAAGGAAGTCGAGCGTCGACGCGTCGGCCCAGTGGACGTCCTCGAGTACGACGACAGCCGGCCGCTTCCGCACGTGCAGCTCGCGCAGCGTCGCCTCGAACGCGCGGTCGCGCTCGCCGGCGCGCAGCAGGTCTGACACCTCGGTGCCGAGCTGGGCTGAGATGTCGACGAGCGGCCCGAGCGGTCGCGGCGACGAGAGCGGATCGCACCAGCCCCAGAGAACCGATGCACGCGACGAGGCGAGGTCGGCGAAGTGCCGCAGCAGCGCCGACTTCCCACCGCCGGCTTCGCCGCTGACGAGGACGAGCCGGCCGCTGCCGGACGCCGCGTCGTCGAGCAGCCCCTGCAGAGAGGCGATCAGCTCATCGCGCTCAAGCAGTTCCACATGACGATGGTAAGAGGGTTGTTGGTGTTCCGAACAGCACACCGGCTCACGAACACACACGGTCGCGAGGGCCGTACGGTTAGAACATGGATGACGAGTTCCGGATCGAGCACGACACAATGGGCGGGGTCCAGGTCCCTCGGACCGCCCTCTGGGGAGCGCAGACCCAGCGCGCCATCGAGAACTTCCCGATCTCGGGACGCCCGCTCGAAGCCGAGCACATCCGCGCTCTCGCGCTGATCAAGGCGGCCGCGGCCCGCACGAACGCCGAGCTCGGCGTCCTCGACAAGCCGGTCGCAGACGCGATTGAGCAGGCCGCGCTCGAGATCGCCGAGGGTCGGCACGACCACGAGTTCCCGCTCGACGTGTTCCAGACCGCATCAGGCACGTCGAGCAACATGAACGCCAACGAGGTCATCGCGACCCTCGCCTCCGCCACGCTCGGAAC
>DATIOH010000200.1:0-5736 GCA_035473375.1 Nocardioidaceae bacterium
GTGGGACACGGGCCAGAGGCCGGGGGGTCCCTGTCGCATTGAGAGGGTTTCGGTCGGGCGCGCTCGGCCTGGGCTTCGCCGCCTATCCTGCGCGAGATGAAGACGACAGACCGCTTGCAAGAAATGAGGGCGAAGGCGTCGATCGGGGGCGGCGAGCAGCGGATCGCCCAGCAGCACGCGAAGGGCAAGCTGACGGCGCGCGAGCGGGTTCAGGAACTGCTCGACAAGGACTCGTTCGTCGAGCTCGACGAGCTCGCCCGGCACCGCTCGACCGCATTCGACATGCAGAAGAACCGTCCCTACGGCGACGGAGTCGTCACGGGCTACGGCACCATCGACGGCCGACAGGTGTGCGTGTTCGCCCAGGACTTCACCGTCTTCGGCGGCAGCCTGGGCCAGGTGTTCGGCGAGAAGATCGTCAAGGTCATGGACATGGCGATGAAGACCGGTTGCCCGGTCGTCGGGATCAACGACTCCGGCGGTGCCCGCATCCAAGAGGGCGTCGTGTCGCTCGGGCTCTACGGCGAGATCTTCCGGCGCAACGTCCACTCGTCGGGCGTCATCCCGCAGATCTCGCTGATCATGGGCCCATGCGCCGGCGGCGCCGTGTACTCCCCCGCCGTCACCGACTTCACCGTCATGGTCGACAAGACCTCACACATGTTCATCACCGGGCCCGACGTCATCAAGACCGTCACCGGCGAGGACGTCTCGATGGAGGAGCTCGGCGGAGCGCACACCCACAACTCGAAGAGCGGCAACGCCCACTACCTCGGCGCCGACGAGGCCGACGCGATCGACTACGTCAAGGCGCTGCTGTCGTACCTCCCGCAGAACAACCTCGAAGATCCGCCGTCATACGCAGAAGACGCCGACCTCGAACTCAGCGACGCGGACCGTGCGCTCGACACGCTGATTCCCGACTCGCCGAACCAGCCGTATGACATGCACACCGTCATCGAGTCTGTGGTCGACGACGCCGAGTTCCTCGAGGTGCAGGCGCTGTTCGCGCCCAACATCATCGTCGGATTCGGCCGGGTCGAGGGAAGGTCCGTCGGCGTCGTCGCCAACCAGCCCATGCAGTTCGCCGGCACCCTCGACATCGACGCGTCCGAGAAGGCAGCGCGGTTCGTGCGCACCTGCGACGCCTTCAACGTCCCCGTGCTCACATTCGTCGACGTGCCCGGATTCCTGCCCGGCACCGACCAGGAGTGGAACGGCATCATCCGCCGCGGCGCCAAGCTGATCTACGCCTACGCCGAGGCCACGGTCCCGCTGATCACGGTGATCACCCGCAAGGCCTACGGCGGCGCCTACGACGTCATGGGAAGCAAGCACTTCGGCGCCGACATGAACGTCGCCTGGCCGAGCGCGCAGATCGCCGTCATGGGCGCGCAGGGCGCCGTCAACATCCTGTACCGCAAGGAGCTGCGCGAGGCGGACGACCCCGAGGCACGCCGGGCCGAACTCGTCACCGACTACGAAGACACCCTCGCCAATCCGTACCTCGCCGCCGAGCGTGGCTACATCGACGCGGTCATCGCGCCGCACGAGACGCGGGCCGAGGTCGTCCGCTCGCTGCGCCTGCTGCGCAACAAGCGCGAGACGCTGCCGCCCAAGAAGCACGGGAACATCCCGCTGTGACCAACGAGGCTGTACCCGCCGTCGACGACTCGCTGCTGCGGGTCGAGCGAGGCGACCCGACCGACGAGGAGCTCGCCGCGCTCGTGACCGTCGTCATCGGACGGCTGGCGGCCTCCGGCACCGGTTCGAGCCCGCCGCCTGGGCGGCGCTCGGAGTGGTCGAACGCCGCGCGCGCGGTGCGCGACGTCCACCGGCCAGGACCCGGAGGTTGGCGAGCGTCCGCCTTCCCCCGCTGAGACCGCTTTCCTAAAGTGGCTCCAGTTTGGGCGAGCGACGCCGCCCAAACTGGAGCCACTTTACGGACGGTCGGTGAAGGCGTGCCAGGATCTATCTATGCCTGCACCCAAACTCAAGGTTCTGCTCCCCGACGGAAGCGTCAAGCGCTTCCCGCCCGACTCCAAGCGCCAGGTCACCGACGGTAACCTCGCGATCCACGACGCCTCCGGCAAGGAGGTCGCGAGCTTCCCCAAGGGCGGTTGGCAGGCCGTCGGCCGGATGCGCGTCGCGTCTGAGGCCTCCGACGACGACTGATCGCTCGGCGGTCCCCGGCCGGGGTTAGAGTCGCCGCATGACCGACCAATCAACGGCTGCCGCACCGTCCGACAGCGCCGTCAACCGCATCGCCGACGCCTACGTCGTCGACGTCTGTGCGGTCGATCCGCTCGCCGCGACCTTCTTCGGTGTCCCCGGCTACGACGACCAGCTTCCCGATCTCAGCGTCGACGGCTACGCCGAGCGCGAGCGGCTCGCCCGCGAAGCCCTCGCTGCCATGCTCGAGGCACAGCCGGCCAACGACCGCGAGCAGGTGGCCCGCGACGCGTTCGTCGAGCGCCTCGAGGTCATGATCGACCAGTACGACGCGAAGACGCCGCAGTCGCAGATCAGCGTCATCACGAGCGAGTTGCACAGCATCCGCGGCGTCTTCGACCTGATGAGCACCGACGGCGACGACGCATGGTCGGCCATCGACTCGCGACTGGCCCGGATTCCCGAGGCGGTCGCGCAGTACGAAGCCACTCTCGTCACGAACGCAGACGCCGGGTCCGTGTCGGCGAAGCGCCAGATCGACGCGATCGCCGGGCAGATCCGGGCCTGGACCGGCCAAGACGGCGCGGGCACCGATTTCTTCTCCGACCTCGTCGCGTCGGCGGAGGTCGGAGACGCCTTGTCGACCGAGCTCGTGCTGCATGCGCGCGAGGCGAGCGCCGCATTCGCCGCGTTCGGAGAGTTCCTCGAGAACGACCTCCACGCCCGCGGCCGCGATGCCGACGGGGTAGGCCGCGATCGTTACGCGCCCGAGTCGCGATCGTTCCTCGGCGCGGTCGTCGACCTCGACGAGACCTATGCCTGGGGCTGGGACGAGCTCAAGCGCATCGAGGACGAGATGGCCGCCGTCTCCGACCGGATCGTCCCCGGCGGCAACGTCGACGAGGCCGTGAAGGCCCTCGATTCTGACCCGGCCCGCACCATCTCGGGCAAGGACGCCTTCCGAGGCTGGATGCAGGAGCTCGCCGACAAGACAATCGACGAGATGGCCGACGTCCACTTCGACATCCCTGAGCCGGTCCGGCGCATCGAGTGCTGCATCGCCCCGACCAACGACGGCGGCATCTACTACACCGGCCCGAGCGAGGACTGGTCGCGACCGGGCCGCATGTGGTGGGCGGTCTCCGACGGCATCACAGACTTCTCGACCTGGCGCGAGGTCACGACCGTCTACCACGAGGGCGTCCCCGGCCATCACCTCCAGGTGGCGCAGACGGCCTACCGACGCGACCTCCTCAATCGCTGGCAGCGGACGATGTGCTGGGTGTCGGGACACGGCGAGGGCTGGGCCCTCTACGCCGAGCGGCTGATGGACGACCTGGGCTACCTCGACGACCCCGGCAACAAGCTGGGAATGCTCGACGGCCAGGCGCTCCGGGCAGTTCGCGTCGTGATCGACATCGGCATGCACCTCGACCTCCCCATCCCCGCCGACAACCCGTTCGGCTTCCACCCAGGCGAGAAGTGGACGTTCGACCTCGGTCTCGAGTTCATGCGGCAGCACTGCCGACAGCCCGACCCGGTGATCCAGTTCGAGCTCAACCGCTACCTCGGCTGGCCCGGCCAGGCGCCGTCGTACAAGGTCGGCGAGCGGATCTGGCTCCAGGCACGCGACGATGTCCGCCGTCGCCGCGGCTCCGACTTCGACCTCAAGCAGTTCCACCGCGCGGCACTCGATCTCGGGTCACTCGGCCTCGATCCCCTGCAGGTCGCACTCGCGCGACTGTGAGGGTCGTCCTCGCATCGGCGTCTCCGGCGCGACTCGCGACCTTGCGCGCCGCGGGCATCGACGCGGAGCCGGTGGTGTCGGGGGTCGACGAGTCGCCATTCGCCGATGCCGATGCCGACGCCGAGCGGCTCACCGTTGCGCTCGCGCAGGCGAAGGCACGAGCCGTCGCAGCGATGCCGACGGTCAACGGCGCCGACCTCGTCATTGGGTGCGACTCGATGCTCGTGCTCGACGGCCAGGTGGTCGGGAAGCCGCGAGACGCCGCCGACGCGGCTGCTCGTTGGCGAGCTATGCGCGGTCGCTCGGGCTCGCTGGTCACGGGGCACTGCGTGATCGTCCCGGCGACCCAGCGCGAGGCGACGGCCGCGGCCACCACGATCGTCCACTTCGCCGATCTCTCAGACCAAGAGATTGCTGAATATGTGCTGACAAAGGAACCTTTGGGCGTCGCCGGGGCGTTCACTGTTGACGGCCGCGGCGGCGCGTTCGTGACCGCGATTGAGGGCGACTACCACAACGTCGTCGGGATCTCGCTGCCGCTGCTGCGCGATCTCGTCCATGGCCTCGGGCTCTCGTGGACCGCTCTTTGGCGGTAGCGATTCCGGACCAAGTCGAGACCGTCAGGACGCACCCAACCGGACGGGGGTGGCATGAGCACCGATGCGCGCGCCGACGATCGCGTGCCCCGGTCCTACCTGCGTCGGCTCAACCGCCCGAGCGAGCCGCCGTCTAGCCCGGTCGGCCTCGCCCCGACGCAGGCACGTACCGCGTCGCGACGCAAGCGGGTTGCCGACGCCCTGACGCCGAGCCGCGTCTGCCTGGTGGCGCTCGCCGTCGTACTCGAGGTTGCCGTCCTCTGGGCGATCCACAACGCCATCGTCGACGACGGCTACATCAGCCTCGACTACGCGCGCACCCTCGCATTCCATGGCGAATGGGGCGCCGTCCCGGGCATCCCCGCCAACTCGGCGACGTCGCCGCTCAACGTGATGGCCCTCGCAGCCCTCACGGTCGTCGTCCGCAGCCCGATGATCGCGCTCTGGGTGCTCGCCGTCGCGAATGCGGCCGCGCTCGGCGTCGGACTGCTCCGTCTCGGCTCTGGCTGGCGAGTCGGCGACCGGCTGGCCTGGATCGCTCTCCCCCTGCTCGTCCTCAACCCGATCATCGCGTCAAGCACCGGGCTCGAGACGGCGATGACTGTGACCTGGCTCGTGTGGCTGCTCGGCGTCGCCGCGCGCGGGTCGTGGCGAGGCTTCGGCTGGCTGGCCGGCGTGGGCATCGTCTTGCGGCCCGACCTCGTCATCGTGATCGTGGTCGTCTGGCTCCTGCACCCGGCCCTTCGACGGCCGTCGAAGCTGTGGTCCACCGCCGGAACTGCCTGGCGGGCCGCGCTGCTCGGACTTCCCTGGTACATCTTCAGCTGGTTCTACTTCGGTTCAGCAATACCCGACACTCTCGTCATCAAGCGCGATCAGACCTGGGGGCGCTTCGACGTCGGGCTGTGGCGGCGGTACGACCACTTGTATCCGTGGGCGATTGCCAGCGTGACAATCGCCGCGGCAGTCGGCCTGCTCGTACTGCTCGCCCTCCCGGCGTCGAGGTGGACGCGATGGCGACCCGTCGCCCTCTCCGTCGCGTCCTGCGGCATCGCGGGCCTCACCTACTTCGCGGCGTACACGCGTCTCCACGTGCCGCCGTACTTCTGGTACTACGGCATCCCGCTCGCCTCGCTGACGATCGTCGCGGCCTTCGGCATCAGCGCCGTCACGACGCAGCTCGGGCGCGTCCCGCATCTCGGCGTCACATCGACCCGTGTC
>DATIOH010000201.1:0-9742 GCA_035473375.1 Nocardioidaceae bacterium
GGCAGATCGTGACGATTGGCGGCGACCACACGATCGCGCTGCCGCTCCTGCGCGACGTCTACCGTCGCCACGGCAGGGTCTCGGTGGTGCACTTCGACGCGCACCTCGACACATGGGACACCCACTTCGGCCAGCCGGTCACCCACGGCACGCCGTTCCGTCGGGCGGCAGAGGAAGGGTTGCTCGACCCCGAACGATGCATGCACATCGGCACCCGCGCATCGCTCTACGCCGCGTCTGACTTGGCCGACGACCGCAGCCTCGGCTTCGACATCGTCTCCGCCGACGACCTGGCAGACCTCGGCACCCGGGCTACGGTCGAGCGGATGCGAGATCGAGTTCAGGATCGACCCGTCTACGTGTCGGTCGACATCGATGTCCTCGAGCCCGGCTTGGCTCCGGGCACCGGCACGCCCGAGCTCGGCGGTCTCCTGGGGCGCGAGCTTCTCGCCGTCGTCCGCGGCCTGGCCGGACTCAATATCGTCGGCGGCGACGTGGTCGAGGTCGCGCCCGCATATGACCACGCTCAGATCACCGGAATCGCGGCCGCCCACGTTCTCTACGAGTTGATCTCCGCCATCGCTGTCACGCGCACCATGACGGGAACTTCCTGATGACCGTCGACGTCGTCGGCGCGCCGACGAGGAACGGCGGAGCCGCGGTCGTCGAGACGCTCGAGGCACATGGGGTGCGGACGGTCTTTGGGATCCCTGGGACGCACAATCTCGAGATCTACCGCCACTTCGCGGCATCGTCGATCCAGGCTGTCACCACCCGGCACGAACAGGGCGCGGGATACGGCGCCGACGGCTACGCGCAGGTCGCCCGCCGCCCCGGCGTCGTCGTCACCACGACTGGGCCGGGCACGCTCAATGCAGCGACAGCTGTCGCTACGTCGTACGCAGAGTCTCGCCCGGTGCTGCTCATCTCCTCAGGCCTCCCCCGCGCGGCGAACGACCGCGACCTCGGCGAGCTGCACGACACCAAGGACGTCCTAGGGGCGATGGCGTGCCTCACCGCGTGGAGCGTCCGACCTCAGACGCCCGAGGAGGTCGTCGACGCCATCGCGCAGGCATTCACCCTCTTCGTGACCGAACGCCCGCGTCCGGTCTACATCGAGGTCCCGCTCGACGTCTTGGAAGCCGAGTGGCGCGGCACGGTCGGCAACCCAGTCCAGTACGCAAGCCGCATCCACGCCAACGACGAAGAGCTGGCCCGGGCCGCTGCGATGCTGCAGCGCAGCCAGCGGCCGGCGATGGTCCTCGGCGGCGGCTCGGTCGACGCTGCGCCGGAGGTCCGCGATCTCGCCGAGCGGCTCAACGCCATCGTCGTCACGACCTGCAACGGCAAAGGAGTCGTCCCCGAAACGCATCCCCTGAGCGCCGGCGCATCGGTGCGGCTGCGCGGGATTCAGCGCTACCTCGACGACAGCGACGCGCTGATGGTCGTCGGAAGCGAGCTGAGCGACGCAGACCTCTGGGACGCGCGCCTCCAGAGCAAGAACGTAATCCGCGTCGACATCGATCACCGGCAGCTACAGAAGGGCGTCTCCGCGGCCGTGCCGCTGCTCGGCGACGCCCGCTCGGTGGTCGGTGAGCTGTCCAAGCGAGTCGACGCTCGTCCATTCGACGAGCACGCAGCCAGCGTCGCGGCAGCCCTTCGCGCCTCGGCGACGGAGGAGGCACTCGTCGACGGCGCCGAGTGGCGTGAGCTCAACAGCGCGTTGCACGAGGCGCTGCCTTCCGATGCGATCGTCGCGGGCGACTCGTCGCAAGTCACCTATCTCGGCACCATCCACTTCTATGCGGCGCAGCACCCGGCAAGCGTGCTCTATATGCCGCGCAGCGCCACGCTCGGCTATGCGCTGCCGGCCGCGATCGGCGCGAAGCTCGCTGCGCCTGACCGACCAGTCGTCGCACTGCTCGGCGACGGCGCTCTGATGTTCTCGATACAGGAGCTGGTGACGGCTGTCGAACAGCGCCTGACGATCCCCATCGTGGTCGTGAACAACGGCGGGTATGCCGAGATCAAGCAGCAGGAGAAGCAGCGCGGAATCGATCCGATCGGGGTCGACCTGTTCGTGCCCGACCTGGCCGAGCTCGCGACTGCGATGGGGGCCGTCGGTGTGACGGCTCGTGACGCCGCCCATGCGGCTCAGCTCGCCGCGGCAGCATTGGACGCCGCCGGCCCGACTCTCATCCAGCTCCAGCTGTAGTCCCGTCGTCGGCCCGCGCACGGCTCGCCTTGCTCATCAGCGCGACGAGGTCGAACACGACGGTCGCCGCCGCCATGCAGGTGATCTCGGCGTGGTCGTACGCCGGAGCGGTCTCCACGACGTCGGCGCCCACGATGTCGATCCCATCGAGACTGCGGAGCAGACGGAGCAGCTCGCGGCTCGTCAGCCCGCCCATTTCGGGGGTGCCGGTGCCTGGCGCGAACGCCGGGTCGAGCACGTCGATGTCGACCGACACATACACGGGCGCGCCGCCGACCCGCGAACGCACGGCGTCGATGACAGCCTCGACACCCTCGCGGTCGAGATCGCTTGCGCGAATGACGCGAAAGCCGAACGACGCGTCGTCGACGAGGTCGAGCCGGTCATAGATCGGTCCGCGAATTCCGAGGTGGACCGACTTGTCCTCGGCGAGCAGGCCCTCCTCGAACGCGCGGCGCAGCACCGTGCCGTGCGTCAGCGGCGCATTGAAGTAGGTGTCCCATGTGTCGAGGTGCGCGTCGAAGTGAATCAGGGCGAGCGGTCCATGCCTTTCGCGCGCCGCGCGCAGCATCGGCAAGGCGACGGTGTGGTCGCCTCCCACTGCGACCACGCGTCTGTCGCGGTCGCCGACGACCTCGTGGGCGAACGCCTCGATCTGCGTCACCGCGTCATCGATGCTGTACGGCGTGCACGGCACGTCGCCGGCATCGACGACCTGGACGTTCTCCAACGGCGACGTCTCGAGCTCGACGTGGTATTTCGGCCGCAAGTGTCGAGAGGCCTGGCGGACGCCCATCGGCCCGAACCGGGCGCCGGGACGATAGGACGTTCCACCGTCGAACGGCACCCCGATCACCGCGAGGTCGTAGTCGGGAACGGCGCCGATCGTGGGGATACGCGCGTAGGTGCCAAGGCCGGCGAACCGCGGGATCACGGTCGCGTCGAGGGCGCCGATCGGCTCGCTGTCGACCATCTGCGGCTGCACCGCCCTCCCTGTGCCTGGCGGCCTGTGCAACAGAGACCAGTGAGACCGCCTATATCTGCCAACGATATCGCGAGACGCATCCGCAGCGGACAAAGCGAGTCGCCTCGCGATTCTGCCCACCTGAGCATCCAGCGCTTCCATCTGGTATCTGTTGGCGATATCGTTGTTCGTGTACACCCGATACGAGGAGGGCGTGGCCGATGATGGAGCAGAGACTTGCCGCGGCGGAGGCAGGAGCCGGCCTCCGGCTCTACGTGCTGCACGACGGCGACCCCACCTTCGCGTCTGAGGTTGCCCCCGCCATCACCGCAGCGCTGCCGCCCGGCTGGACGCTGGCCGACGAGCCCGATGGCGCGGCCGTCGTCATCGCGTCCGACGAGCCACTCACCGCCGATGTGGTCGACCGCGCCGGCGACTCGCTGCGCGTGGTCGTCACCACGGACCCGGAGAGCGACGTCCTCACGTCCCGACCTGATGTCCGTGTCGTCACCATCCCCAGCGAAGGCGATATGTCGCGGCCAGTCGTCGCCGAGTACGCGGTGATGATGATCCTCGCGCTGGCTCGAAACTTGCTCGCCATGGCCCGCACGACGGTCGAGGACCCATGGGTTCCTGGCCGGGAGACGTCGATCCTCACCGACCAGTCGACGTATGTGTACAACTGGACCGACCTCAAGGGATCCGGCCATCTGCCGGGCAAGTCCGTAGGAATCGTCGGCGCAGGCAAGATCGGCATGGAGCTGGCGCAGCGGCTGGCACCGTTCCAGGTCCGGCTGCTCTACACCCAGCGGCACCGACTGACCCCGGCCGAGGAGCGGCGGATGGGGCTGGAGTGGCGTGAGTTCGACGACCTCCTTCGCGAGTCGGATTTCATCGCGCTGAGCCATCGGCTGCAGGTAGGACCTGACGGAAATGAGAACCAGTTCGGCGCGCGCGAGTTCGCCATGATGAAGCCGACTGCGTATCTCGTCAACGTCGCGAGGGGCCGGCTGATCGATGATGACGCCCTGGTGTCGGCGCTGCGCAATGGCGAGATTGCCGGTGTCGCGCTCGACGTGTTCCGCTACGAACCGCTGCCGAAGGACCATCCGCTCCTCGCCCTCGCTGGCGACCGGGTGATTCTCACACCGCACCTCGCTGCTGCGTCCGAGGCCGAGTACTGGGAATACGTCCTTCGCGGCGCCCTCCGGGAGTACGACGGGACGCCCGTGCCCGCGACCGTGTGAGCTCAAGCCTGACCCCGTCCGAACGGCGTGGTGTCGCCGCGCACGAGAAATTACATCGAGTTGCGATATCGCAAACCGCTATAATCGTTTCGTCGCATCAGCGGAATGGCCTGGCATAGATCACCTAGCTACCGCACAATGATATTGAGAGACGATTCCGACCTAGGAGTGTGAGATGGCCCAGTACACCGGCTACCAGGTGATGGGCGATCCTGACGCCGAAGAAGAGGAAGAAGAGCCGCTCGACACCAAGCGGTTCTACGACAACCTCTCCGAGTGCTACCGGCTCCAGGTTCGACGAGACGAAGTCGGCTGGGAGATGACGTCGACCGACCGTCCCGGCGAGGCGCAGGTCGTGCTCAACCTGAGCTGCGGCATCCAGGGCACGCCGCACCTCATGCTGACCCACGTCGCGATCTTCAAGGCCCTCGGGATCGACTTCGTCGCGACCGCCGGCACCAAGTTCTGCTGTGGACGCCCGTTTGGGATGTCGGGCAACCCCGACCTGAGCAACCGGATCGCCAAGCACAGCATCGGCCGGCTCAAGACGTGGAACTCCACCGTCAACGTGCAGTGCTGCGGGTCGTGCCTCGTTCAGTTCCACGCCAACTCCGAGCAGATCCGCGAGGAGACGGGCGAGGCTCCCTTTGAGGTCATCCACATGACTGAGTACCTGCTCCGGGCGCTGAAGGAAATGGGCGACGCGGTGCCGTGGGTGCGTGAGCCGCGCGCCAAGCGGGTGCTCCTGCATGCCGAAGGCGAAGAGGTACACCACACCAAGGTGATCCAGCGCAACGCAGTCATCGAGACGCTCGGCATGGTCCCCGGCATGGAGTTCGCCGGCCTGGTCGAGGAACCCACGCTCGGCGCCCCGTGCGGCAGCGAGGAGCGGCCAGACAACCCCGGCAGCGTCGGGCACACGGTGCTCAGCGACATCAGCACCCGGGAATACCAGGCGACACAGCGCGAGCTGCTCGACCAGGCCAAGGCGGTCGGCGCCGACGCCATCGTCACCCACCACCACAAGTGCACTCGCGAATGGTCGAAGTTCGGAAGTCCCCAACTGCCGATCATGCACTATCAGACGCTCGTCGCCGACGCGCTCGGCATCGACATCCCCGACCGCTTCCAAGAGCTGTGGCAGCTCGACGACACCGAGCAGATCCTGACCGAGACGCGTCCCTACTGGGAGTCGTGGGGAATCGACGAGGACGAGGCGAGGGATCTGGTGCCGAAGTTCTTCGTGCCTGAGTACGAGGCCTCGGTGCAGCGCTGTCCCTGCGAGCTGGACGGCAGCGGCAGCTGCTCCGTCGGTGCAGGAAAGTCGCACAGCGCGGCCGATGTCGACGCCCTCTGCAAGCGCCTCGGCATCTAGGCGCAGCCGCGATCGCAGCGTCAGTAGCGCGTGCCGACGACCTGGTCCGCGAGTGAGTCGAGGTCTGCGAGATCGGCCGCGTCGAGATCGACGCTCAGTGCCCCGACGTTCTGCTCGAGCCACTTCCTGCGCTTCGTGCCCGGGATCGGAACGACCGGGACTCCCAACACCGAAGTCCTGCCGTGCACCCAGGCCAGCGCCACCTGTGCCGCCGTGGTTCCTTTGCGCTCGGCCACCTGTGCGACCGCCCGAGCCATCGCCAGGTTGGAGTCTGCAGCGGCGCCGTTGAACCTGGGCATTCGCGCCCTCATGTCGCCCTGGCCGATGGCGCCCGCGTCGACGGTGCCGGTCAGGAAGCCGCGCCCGAGCGGCGCATACGGCACGAGCGCGACTCCGAGCTCGCGCAGTGCCGACAGCACGGTCGTCTCAGGATCGCGAGTCCACAGCGAGTACTCGCTCTGCACGGCCGTGATCGGGTGGACGGCATGCGCCCTGCGCAGCAGGTCGTCGTCGACCTCAGACAAGCCGAGGAAGCGCACCTTGCCCTCCTGCACAAGCTCTGACATCGCGCCGACGGTCTCCTCGATCTCGACGTCCTCGGGAACGCGATGGAGGTAGTACAGGTCGATGTGGTCGACACCGAGTCGCAGCAGTGAGTCTGCGCAGGCCTGCTTCACGTGACCCGGTGCACCTCGGTGACGACGGGCTTCGCGACCTCCCGAGAGGTCGATGCCGAACTTCGTCGCGAGCTGAACCTCGTCGCGCCGCCCCGCGACAGCTCGCCCGACGAGCACCTCGTTGTGACCAACGCCGTACACATTCGCGGTGTCGATCAGCGTGACGCCGAGGTCGATCGCGCGCCGGATCGTCGCTGTCGACTCGTCCCAGTCGGCGACCCCATAGCCCTGACTCATGCCCATGCAGCCGAGGCCCTGTGCCGAGACGACGAGGTCGCCCATGGCGATGGTAGGAACACTCATACGCGCACTCGCATCCTGTTCGGCGTCCGCACATCTGCAGTCGTTTTCACTCCACGCACAACCTCAGCCGAGCCGAGCCGGCGAGATCGCTGCTTCGGTCACACCGTGCTCACCGAGGTCTGCGGGGAAGGGGTCGCCGCGGAGCAGGGCGGAGCCGGCGCGCGCCAGGGCCGGAGACGTCATGATTCCGTAGCCGCCTTGCCCGGCAAACCAGAAGAATCCGTCGACCGACGGGTCGTAGCCGACCACGGGCTTCCGGTCGGCGACGAAGCTGCGCAGCCCGGCCCACGACGACTCGACATGATGGACGTCGAGCGTGGTGGCCTCGTTGATGAGCTCGATCGCGCGCGCGATCTCGAGCTGGTCTGGCCGGGCGTCTCGGGGCTCCTGCGGCGTCTCGTCGGCCGGGGAGCAGAGCAATCGCCCCGCGTCGGGCTTGAAATAGAAGGCCTCGTCTATCTCTTCGACCATCGGCCCGCCGAGCCCGGGCGGCCCCGCGACCATGAAGGCGCTGCGACGCAGCGGCTGGAGCCCGACCGGCGCGGCGCCGAACGTGTCTGCAACCTGGTCGGCCCACGCCCCGGCGGCATTCACGATCACGTCCGCCGCGACCGTGCGTCCACTGGCCAGCTTCACGGTCCACCGGTCTGCTGCATGCGAGGCCGCCTCGACCCGCTCGTTGACCGCCGTCTCTCCCCCACGCGAGCGCAGGCCCCGGACGAACCCCTGATGCAGGGCATGCACGTCGATCTCCATCGCGCCCGGGTCGAACACCGCCAGCTCGATGTGTTCTGGGCGCAGGAGCGGTTGCAGTGCCACGACTTCCCGAGCCTCGAGCACGGTCGCCTCAGGGACCAGCGGCAGCATTTCGTGGGAGAGTTCGATGACGGCGTCGCCCCGACCAGACCAGCCGACGAACAGCACAGGGAGCGGTTTGAGCAGCGAGGCTCCGCCCCACGGATTCTCGAGGTAGCCATGGCTCGCTGTCGTGAGGCCTCGAACATCGGAGTTACCGTCCATCGCCATGTACATCGCCGCGGACCGCCCGGTCGTGTGGTACGCGAGGGCTCCCTCCATGTCGACCACGAGAACGCGGCGGTCGACAGCGAGCTCGTAGCCGATCGACACACCGGCGATGCCGCCGCCGACGACCACGACGTCGTAGGCATCCGCCATCATGCGCGCAACGCTCAAGGCCCTACGTGCCCGTGCTTGCCGTCGCGGCAAGGCCACCGCGGAGCCATTGGGCGTACGCCTCGTGGAACCTCACCACAAAGGGCTCGCGCATCGCCGAGAGCAGCCCTGGCTGGTACGCGCTAGACGAGATGCCGCGCTGGGCCGACTCGCACAGCGCAATGTCCTGGAGGTTCGTCTGGTGCCAGACAACGACGACGTCCTTGATCTCGTAGTCGACGCCTTCGACGGCGTCGCGATGCACCAGCCAGTCGCACTTGAGGACGGTTCTGCCGGCAGACGTCGGCGTGAATGTGTGAATGACCGCGTAGTCCGGCGTGGCAGAGACGGTGTAGGCCGGGTAGGCGTCCACGTAGTACAGGCCCCACTCCTCGGTCGGCACGCCGTCGAAGTCACCGAAGGCACGCTTGCACACCGGCTGCCCGTCGAGGCTGAGCGAGCACATCCCGTCCTTGAGCCGCACAATGCCGGTCTCGCCGTTCTCGTCGTACAGGCTGTCGAGGTCGTAGGCCGCGAGGAACTCGGGATGGTTCGTGCTGCAGTGGTAGCACTCGCAGAAGTTCTCCCAGACGGCCTTCCAGTTCGCCGCGATGTCATAGACCTCGGTGTGGACGACCTTTGCCTCGTGAAGGCGCAGTCGCGCGAACTCGTCCAGATCCCTCGAGAACGGCGCGAACGTCGACGCGTCGTCGTCTGCATCCTCCGGAACGATGAAGAGCAGGCCATGCCATTCGCGAACCGGCCTCGACTTAAGCGGAAAGTCCGAGAGGGAAACGTCCGTCGGCATCCCATGAGCGACCTTCAGGTTCCCAGTGAGGTCGTAGCTCCACAGGTGATAGGGGCAGACCAGGGAGCGGGCAGTCCCGCAATCCTCGGTCACGACCTCCGCCGCGCGGTGGCGGCACACGTTGTGGAGGGCGTGCACAGCGCCGTCTTGGTTGCGCGTGACGACCATGTCCTCGGTCCCCACCCGCATTCGACGGAAGGTCCCGGGAGCGAACTCCGACGCGTGGCCGACAAACGTCCACCGACGGTCGAAGATCGGCGCCTGCTCCGCGGCCAGCCACTCCGGCGATGTGTAGGCCGCCTGCGGCAGCAGGGTTCCGCGGGCCACCGCCGCGTCGGTCAGCTCCGATACTTTCGCGAGATCCACGGGCCTCCCCAGCCTGTCGTCGCCACGCTCTTCGCACGAGGCAGCTATATAGCAACACGATATCGGAGTCTGTGGCAGGCCGAAAGATATTGACATGCGATATCGCACCTTGACATTGTCAGATAAGGAGACCAGCGCAACCAGAGGAGGCCAGCGATGACGACTGCCTTCGAGAACGTCTCCGTCGTCCCGATGGACAGCGAGCGCGTTCTCGCCGACCAGACGGTCGTCGCCGACGGTGATCGGATCAGCTGGATCGGCCCCACCGCCGAGGCCGAGGTGCCGGCCGATGCCGAGCGCATCGACGGCCGCGGCAAGTACCTGATCCCCGGCCTGGCGGACATGCACAGCCACCCGGCCGACGAGGACGACCTGCTGCTCCTCGTCACCCACGGCGTCACGACGATCCGCAACCTCTTTGGCATGCCAAGGCACGTTCGCTGGCGAGAGCGGGTCGCGGCCGGGCAGCTGCTCGGACCGAGGATTGTCACCTCAGGCCCGGTCGTCGACGGTCGACCGCCACGTTCGAACGGGAACTTCTCGGTGGTCACCAGGGAAGAGGCGATCGCCGCCGTCGAGCAGACGAAGCGCGGCGGCTACGACTGCGTCAAGGT
>DATIOH010000202.1:0-3884 GCA_035473375.1 Nocardioidaceae bacterium
GGAGCTGAGCAACTACGAGCTCTTCGCGCTCGCCGACTCGTTCTTCCAGCCTGCGCAGATGGACATGCTCGAGTCGTTCGTGCCGCGGTATTTCGAGGGCCTCCTCACGATGCCGAAGAGCCGGACCGGCTTCATGGCCGAGCGATTCACCGATGCGCTCTTTCCGCGTTACGCCGTCAGCCAGCAGACCGTCGACCTCGCAGAGGACCTGATCGCCGACGAGATCGTGTCGCACGCGATCCGGCGCGCCGTCGCGGACCCGACCGACGACCTGGTGCGCGCGGTTCGGTCGCGGGCGGCCTTCGGCTGGTAGTTAACCTGGACACATGAGTGCCGACCGTCCCGGGCCGACCACGCGCAGACGAGTGGTCGAGATCGTGGACGGCGAGCCGAAGGGCAAGCACGACACCGTCGTCACGGAGGAGCCGCTCGAGCTCCGTCTGTCGTGGCCCGGCCACCAGGCGACCCGGGTGTCGGTGACGATGCGCACGCCTGGGGCGGACTTCGAGCTCGCTGCCGGATACATGCTCGCCGAGGGTGTGCTCGCCATCGGCGAGAGGCCGCGCTCCGTCGCGTACATGCACCCCGAACGCATCGGCGTCCCGTAACCCAAGGTCGAGGGACGTCGACGTTCGGTTTCGATCCGGCGGCTCGATCAAGCCTCGTCGACGGCGATCGCGCACCCTCCGTCACGACCGTCGCCGATCGCGTAGTTCCGCCGTCGCCGGAGCCGTCCCGTCTCGCAGAATCGGGCAAGCACCGAGGCGACTCGGCGACTCGGCAACGTGACGCACGGTTGATCGCGCTCGCGTCCCTCATCGCGAGCGGGTCGACCGTCGGCCCGCCGGACCGGCGTGTGCGCCGCGATTGTGTCGGTCTGGCCTCATAGCGTTCTCACATGCGCGTTCTGCACACCTCTGACTGGCACCTTGGCCGGTCGTTCCACCGTGAGGGCATGCTCGATGCGCAGAGCGCGTTCGTCGACCACATCGTCGACATCGTGTCGTCTGAGAAAGTCGACCTGGTCGTCGTCAGCGGCGACATCTTCGACCGCGCGCTGCCCCCGGTCGACGCTGTCGAGCTGGCCAGCGACGCCCTGCGCCGGCTGCTCTCGGCGCACGTGCGCGTCGTCGTGACGAGCGGCAACCACGACTCCGCGCCCCGACTCGGCTTCGCCTCCGAGCTCATCGACGCCGCCGGGGTGCACGTGCGCACCGACCCGCGCACGGTTGGGACACCCGTCGTCATCCCCGACCAGCATGGCGACGTCGCGGTCTACGGCCTCCCCTACCTCGAGCCCGACTTGGTCCGCGACGGCTGGGGGCTCGCGGGCCGCAGTCATCAAGCAGCGCTCGACGAGGCGATGAGCAGGGTGCGCGACGACCTCGGCCGTCGCGATCCGAGCGCCCGCTCGATCGTGATGGCGCATGCCTTCGTCACCGGAGCCGCTGCGTCCGACAGCGAGCGAGACATCTCCGTCGGCGGCGTGTCGCAGGTCGGGATCACGACATTCGACGGCGTCGACTACGTCGCGCTCGGCCATCTGCACGGTCGGCACACCCTGAGCGAGAGCGTGCGCTACTCCGGGTCCCCGCTGGCGTACTCGTTCAGCGAGGCCGCCCACCGCAAGGGGTCATGGCTCGTCGAGCTCGATGCGACGGGCCTCAGCCGCGCCGACTTCGTCGACGCACCGATCCCCCGGCTGCTGGCTGTCCTCGAGGGACCGCTCGACGGGTTGCTGACGAATCCCCGCCACGCACACCACGAGGGGTCGTGGGTGCAGGCCACGCTCACCGACGCGGTCCGTCCGCTGCATGCGCTCGAGAGGCTTCGCCAGCGCTACCCGCATGTCCTAGTGGTTCGCTACGCCCCCGATGTCCACCCCGGCGCCGAGCCCATCGCACGGGTCGCAGCCCGATCCGCGGTCGACGACATCGACGTCGTCCGGCAGTTCTTCGTCGACACCCGCGAGTCTGGGCCGACCGCCGACGAGCTGGCCCTGCTCCGCGACGCATGCGACGCCTGTCGGGTCGAGGCCGACGCAGCCTCATGAGGGTTCACAGTCTCGAGGTGACGGCGTTCGGTCCGTTCGCCGGCACCCAGCGGCTCGAGTTCTCCGATCTGAATCAGGCTGGCCTGTTCCTCCTGACCGGGCCGACCGGCGCGGGCAAGACGAGCATCCTCGACGCCATCTGCTTCGCGCTCTACGGGTCGGTGCCCGGCGATCGCGGGTCGGCGAAGGACCTCAAGAGCCATCACGCGGGCGCCGACGACGCTCCGCTCGTCGAGCTCGATGTGAGCATCCGCGGCCGGCGGTTCCGGATCCGCCGAAGCCCCGCATGGTCGAGGCCGTCGCGACGCGCGCGGTCGGGGATCGCCGAGCGGCCGGCGCAGGCGCGGCTGAGCGAGCGGGTCGACGATGAGTGGCGCCCGGTCAGCGGCCGAATCGACGAGATCGGGCACCTGTTGAGCGGTCTGCTCGGCATGAGCCGAGATCAGTTCTGCCAGGTCGTCCTCCTCCCCCAGGGAAAGTTCCAGACGTTCCTGAGCTCGGGCGCCAAGGAGCGCCACGACGTCCTCGAGGCGCTGTTCGAGACCAGCCGGTTCAAGCGGATCGAGGCCTGGCTGGCCGATCGCAGGCGGTCAGCTGACGCCGCCCTCGCCGACCACGAGGGCCGACTCGCCGAGCTGGGAGCCCGCATCGACGAGGCCAACGCCGGTCCGCTGCTCGAGGCCGTCGACGACACTGCTCCCGTCGTCGACCGTCGCACCCCTGAGGCGCTCGCCGACACCTGTCACCGGCTCAGCGCAGCCGTCGTCGCAGCCCAGGCGACGTTTGCCGACCAGAAGGCGGCGGCCAAGCAGGCCCAGCACGATCTCGACGAGGCAAAAGCCCTGGTCGACCGCCAGACTCGCTATCACGAGGCACGCCAGGCGCTCGACGAGCTCGATGCGACGGCCGACCGCATAGCTGCGCGCGAGCACCGGGTCGAGCTGGCCAGAGCGTCGGCCGCAGCGCTCCCCCTCGTCGAGGCGTCCGATCGGGCGCGTGTTCGCCTCGACCGCTTGACGAGCGACGTCGCGGCACTGCGCGCCTCACTTGCCGACGCGGGCGTCGATGTCTCCGACGGACAGCTCGGCGCGCCGGCCGCCGTTGACGAGCTGCGCCGCCGACTGGCTGCCATCGAGGCGCTGCGCCCGCTCGCCGCCGACGTCGAGACCGAGAGCCGCCGCACGGCCGAGCTCAGCGACGACGCCGGCCGGCTCGCGACCGAGCTTGCCGACGTGATCGCAGCGTTGGCAGCCGCTGACGAGGTTGCCGACGACGACTCCCTCGATGCGCTGCGGGCGCGAGCCGGGGGGCGCGACGGGGCGGAGCGCGCCGAGCGGCAGGCCGAGATCGCCCGTGACGCCGCCCAGGAGGCCGCGACTCTGACGACCGCCGGTCGCATCGCCGACACTGCAGTCGTGGATGCCCGATCCGCCGCGCTCGACGCCCGAGAGTCCTGGCTGTCGGCGCGTGAGCGGCGCCTCGCAAGCAGCGCGGCGATCCTCGCAGCCGAGCTGCACGCCGGTCTGGCCTGCCCGGTGTGCGGCAGTGTCGAGCACCCCGCACCGGCGCAGCAGCAGTCCGATCACGTCGGAGCCGACGAAGAGCAGGAGGCCCTGGTCCGGCTGACCGCGCTCGACCAAGCCGCAGCAGCAGCCGTCGACCGTGCCACCGACATCTCACGACGACTCGCGTTGACTCAGGGGCGCGCCAACGGGCTTGACGTCGTCGCCGCCGATCTCGCCCTAGCCGAGGCGCAGCAGCGTTGCCGCGATGCGAGCGACGCCGCTGCGGGGCTGGCGCAGGCCATCGAGAGGCGGACGAGCCGGCGCCG
>DATIOH010000203.1:0-9535 GCA_035473375.1 Nocardioidaceae bacterium
CTGCTGGCGACGGGCTGCCGGCTTCGATGGCTTGACGGTATTGACCGATTTGACCAGCGCCCGCACGACGAGCGCGATGATCACGAAGAAGACCAGCACGCCGAAGTCCACGAATCGAGGGTAGCCGTCGTGGCCGCTACACTGTCGGGCGATCCCGCAGTCCTTCGTGTGGCGACGCGTGTCGTCACCTGTTGGCTGCCGCCCGAGGACAAGAAAGCGATTCACACAGCGATGGCGACCACCAACGACCTGAAGAACGGCATGGTCTTGAACCTCGACGGCCAGCTCTGGTCGGTCGTCTGGTTCCAGCACCACAAGCCCGGCAAGGGCGGCGCGATCGTGCGCACCAAGCTCAAGAACGTGCTGTCGGGCAAGGTCGTCGACAAGACGTTCAACGCCGACGTGCGAGTCGAGACGGCCAACGTCGACAAGCGGCAGATGTCGTACCTCTACAACGACGGCGAGTCCTACGTCTTCATGGACACCGAGACCTACGAGCAGACGCACCTCACGCCCGACACAGTCGGTGAGGCGAGCAACTTCATGCTCGAGAACCAAGACGCGATCATCGCGATGCACGACGGAAACCCCCTTTACATCGAACTCCCGGCGTCGGTCGAGTTGCTCATCGAGTACACCGAGCCCGGCCTGCAGGGTGACCGATCGACCGGCGGAACGAAGCCGGCCCGGCTCGAGACTGGCTTTGAGATCGCGGTGCCGCTGTTCATCACCTCGGGCGAGAAGGTCAAGGTGGACACCCGCGACGGCAGCTACCTCGGCCGCGTATCGAGCTGATGGGCGCTCGCTCGAAGGCGCGGCGTCGCGCCCTCGACATCCTGTTCGAGTCGGAGCTGCGCGGTCTGCCGACCGGCGGCACCCTCGCCGACCGCGAGGCCGTCGGCCCGCCGATGAACGAGTACACGGCCGTCCTCGTGCACGGCGTCGCCGCGCATTCCGACGAGATCGACGCGGCGATCTCTGAGTACGCGGTCGGCTGGACCCTCGACCGAATGCCCGCCGTCGACCGCAACCTGCTGCGGATCGGCGTCTATGAGCTGCGCTACCGACCCGACGTGCCCAACGAGGTGGTGCTCAGCGAAGCAGTCGCGATGGCCCGCGAGCTGTCGACTGACGACTCCGGCACGTTCGTCAACGGCGTGCTAGCCGCAATCGCCGGAGCGGGACACCGCGAGACACGCTGAATCGCCCGACTGTCGCTACCCCAGCGGCTTGACCAAGATCAGGCACGGGTTGCCCGGCCAGAGATCGGGAAGCTCCTCCAGCGGCAGGAAGCCGAGGCCCTCGTAGAAGGCTCTCGTCCGCGCGTAGTGCTCGTCGGGATCTGACGGCCCGAGGGTCTTGACGTGGAAGAGGCGCACAGCGCTGCCGGCCAGCCGGTCTTCCGCGGCCGCCATCAGCGCTCGACCGACACCGCGACGATGCAGTCCGGGCTCGACTGCGAGCAGATGCACCTCGGAGGCGACGTCGCTCGTCTGATGCTGGACGAGGATGCCGACGACGCGTTCGTCGACGCGAGCGCCGATCACCGGATGCGAGCGTGCGTCCTCGACGTAGCTCACCAGTGCTGACTCGATGCCGAACCAGTCTGGCAGCGCGCGCAGAATCCGCTCGACGTCGTCGGCGGAAGCCTCGCCGATCTCGATCTCCACGCCCGCCAGTGTCGCGTGCGGGTGCGTGTCACGACGACAGGTTTAGCGACGCGCCATGCGGCCGGGCGACACGTCAGTGCCGCGCGGCCGCACGCCGCGACGATGGAGGGGGTGGTGCGAGCGATCCGGAGGCGACGAGAGATGCCTCCGGCGTCACGTCACTCGGCTGGCTGCCGATTGCTGGGACGCAACACGCCCCAGTTGATCAATCGCTCAGCGAGTTGGCTCGGCGGCTCGTCATAAATGACGGCCAGGGTCAGCAAGTCTTCCTGCCGAATCGACAGGACCTTGCCGTTGTAGTCCCCCCGCTGCGCTTGAATCGTCGAGGTGAACCGCGACAGCGGCGCAGCCTCGGCGAGATCGAGCTGGTGCAGCCGCTCGAGGTCGAGAACGAGCTTTGGCGGGGCCTCGCGGGCCGCGCCGAACTGGTTTGCGCCCGGCAGCAGCTCACTCATAGGCACGCCGTAGAAATCGGCGAGCTCGGAGAGTCGCTGCACGGTCACCGCACGGTCGCCTCGCTCATACGAGCCGACGACCACGGCCTTCCACTGCCCATCGGACTTCTCCTCCACGCCCTGGAGGGAGAGGCCCTGTTGCTGTCGAATGGCCCGAAGGCGGATCCCGAGAGCCTTCGCGTAGTTTTGCGCCATTGTTGTCCCTTCACTCTGCGTAAAGATGGTACCCACGAAGAGCGTCAAAATTCTGCTGTTGTACCATTTCGTCTCGAAGACATCCTTTAACGAGCCGTCCCGTGAGGCGGAGAAGGAGGTCCACCGATGTCGCCTGCTCCACGCAGTCTCCGCGACACCGCCACCTCTCGTGTGGTGCTGGATTCCTCAGACATTCATCGTGCTTTGACCCGAATTGCGCACGAAATCCTCGAGCGCAACCGAGGTTCCGACGACGTCATCCTGCTCGGCATCCCGAGCCGCGGCGTCCCTCTCGCCCACCGATTAGCGGCCGCGATGGCCGAAATCGAGGGCGTCGACGTGCCGTCGGGGTCTCTCGACATCACCATGTACCGCGATGACCTTCGGTTACGACCGGCCCGGGCGCTCGAGTCCACCGACATCCCCCCGCAAGGCGTCGACGGTGCCGTCGTCGTGCTCGTCGACGACGTCCTCTACAGCGGTCGGACGGTGCGAGCGGCCCTCGACGCCGTCAACGACGTCGGTCGGCCCCGAGCCGTCCAATTGGCCGTTCTTGTCGACCGCGGCCATCGCGAGCTTCCGATCCGACCCGACTTCGTCGGCAAGAACCTCCCGACCTCGCTCAACGAGACGGTCAACGTCACGCTGGACGACTTCGACGACTCCGACACAGACTCTGTCGATATCACCGACATCGCGGACAGTTCGGCCACCGCGGCCCAGGCACCGAAGGCGGACGCCCTGTGAAGACCCACCTGCTCTCCAGCGGCGACCTCACCCGCGACGACGCGCTCCTGATCCTCGACACCGCCGCGGAGTTGCGCTCCCTCGCCGACCGTCCGATCAAGAAGCTGCCCACCCTGCGCGGTCGGACGGTCGTCAATCTCTTCTTCGAGGACTCGACCCGCACGCGCATCTCCTTCGAGGCAGCAGCCAAGCGGCTCAGCGCCGACGTCATCAACTTCTCGGCGAAGGGATCGAGCGTCAGCAAGGGCGAGAGTCTCAAGGACACCGCCCTCACCCTCGAGGCCATGGGTGCCGACGCGGTCGTCATCCGACACGGCGCATCGGGCGCTCCGCACCGACTCGCGCACAGCGGCTGGGTGCGCTCGCATGTCGTCAACGCCGGCGACGGCACCCACGAGCATCCGACTCAGGCACTGCTCGACGCCTTCACGATGCGCCGTCACCTCGGCGAGCTCGACGGACGCCGCATCACGATCGTCGGCGACGTGCTGCACAGCCGAGTGGCGCGCTCCAACGCTCTGCTGCTGGCTACCCTCGGCGCCGAGGTCACGCTGGTCGCGCCGCCGACGCTGCTGCCGGTCGGCGTCGAGACCTGGCCGGTCGCCACGTCGTACGACCTCGACTCGGCGCTCGACAAGTGCGACGCGGTGATGATGCTCAGGGTCCAAAGCGAGCGGATGAACGCGGCGTTCTTCCCGAGCGCGCGCGAGTACAGCCGCCGATACGGACTCGACGACCGCCGGTTCGAGCGGCTGCCCGACCACACGATCGTCATGCACCCAGGCCCGATGAACCGCGGCATGGAGATCTCGGCGAACGTCGCCGACTCGGCGCGGTCGGTCATCGTCGAGCAGGTGACCAACGGCGTCGCTGTCCGGATGGCCGTGCTGTACCTGCTGCTGAGCGGCTCGTCTCCCGGTCCAGACGATCCCGCCGGCGGCAGCGAGGTCGGCAGCGAGATCGAGGAGGCCACCGCATGAGCGCGTATCTGATCAGCGGGGTCAAGATCCTGGGCGGCGCGCCTTCCGACCTTCTCCTCCACGAGGGTGTGGTCGCAGACCCTGCCGACGCTCCGGCCGGGGCCGTTCGCGTCGACGGCGACGGCCTGGTCGCGCTGCCGGGCCTCGTCGACCTGCACACGCATCTGCGCGAGCCCGGCCGCGAGGACGCCGAGACAGTGCACAGCGGATCGCAGGCAGCGGCGCGCGGGGGATACACGGCCGTGCACGCGATGGCCAACACCGACCCGGTCGCCGACACGGCGGGCGTCGTCGAGCAGGTCTGGCACCTCGGTCAGGCGGCGGGCTACTGCGACGTCCGACCGGTCGGTGCGGTGACCCTTGGGCTCCGAGGTGAGCGGCTGGCCGAGCTCGGCGCGATGGCCGACTCCGACGCTCGCGTCCGGGTCTTCTCCGACGACGGGGTCTGCGTGTCCGACGCAGTGCTCATGCGACGCGCCCTCGAGTACGTCAAGGCATTCGACGGCGTCATCGCACAGCACGCGCAGGAGCCGCGGCTCACCGAGGGCGCGCAGATGAACGAGGGCCCCGTGTCGGGAGTCCTGGGCATGCGCGGCTGGCCCGCCGTCGCCGAAGAGGCGATCATCGCCCGCGACTGCCTGCTCGCGGCGCACGTCGGATCTCGGCTCCACATCTGCCATGTCTCCACGGCCGGCTCGGTCGAGCTGATCCGGTGGGCCAAGAGCAAGGGGTGGAACGTCACCGCCGAGGTCACTCCGCACCATCTGCTGCTCACCGACGAGCTGGCCGCGACCTACGACCCGATCTACAAGGTCAACCCGCCACTGAGAACGTCCGACGACGTCGAGGCCCTCCGCGCAGGCCTCGCCGACGGCACGATCGACTGCGTGGCCACCGATCACGCGCCGCACCCCACCGAGGACAAGGAGTGCGAGTGGGCCGCGGCCGCGATGGGGATGCTCGGCCTTGAGACGGCACTGAGCGCAGTCCAGATGGCCATGGTCGACACCGGGCTGCTCGACTGGGCGGGTGTCGCCGACCGGATGTCCGTCCGGCCTGCGCAGATCGGCCGGCTCGACGCGCACGGTCAGCGTCTCGAGCCCGGCGCCGCCGCCAACGTCGTCCTCGTCGACCCGAGCGCCGTCCGCACGATCGACCCGCTCGAGTCGGCGTCGCTCTCACGCAACACGCCGTTCGCCGGAATGGAGCTCCCGGGCACCGTCGTCGCGACCTTCCTTCGAGGCCGCCCGACGGTCCTCGACGGGAAGCTGCAGTGACCGCGGTGGTCGATGCTCTGCTCGTCCTCGAAGACGGGCGCACGTTCAGGGGAGACGCGTACGGCGCGGTGGGCGAGACGATCGGCGAGGCCGTCTTCGCGACGGGCATGACCGGCTACCAGGAGACGCTCACCGATCCGTCGTATCACCGACAGGTCGTGGTGATGACGGCTCCGCACATCGGCAACACCGGGGTCAACCTCGACGACCCTGAGTCGTCGCGCATCTGGGTCGCGGGTTACGTCGTCCGCGACCCAGCCAGGATCTCGAGCAGCTGGCGAGCGCGCCGCGGCCTCGGCGAGGAGCTGGCAGACCAAGGTGTGGTCGGCATCTCTGGCGTCGACACGCGCGCCCTCACCCGGCATCTGCGCGAACGCGGCGCGATGCGGGTCGGAATCTCGTCCACCGAGGCTGACCCCGAGGCGCTCCTCGCGCGCGTCCTCGACGCGCCGGCGATGGAGGGCGCGGCGCTAGCCGACGAGGTTTCGACGGCCGAGCCGTACACCGTGTCCGCGACTGTTCCGCGCCGCTTCCGCGTCGCCGCCCTCGACCTCGGCATCAAGGCAATGACGCCGCGGCTGATGGCCGAGCGGGGCGTCGACGTCGAGGTGCTGCCGGCGCTGACGCCGCTCGACCAGATCCTCGAGCTCAAACCCGACGGCGTCTTCTACTCGAACGGCCCGGGCGACCCGGCCACGGCCGACCACGCGGTCGAGGTGCTGCGCGGGGTGCTCGAGCGGGGGATCCCTTACTTCGGCATCTGCTTCGGCAACCAGTTGTTCGGGCGCGCTCTCGGGTTCTCGACGTACAAGCTCAAGTACGGCCATCGCGGCATCAACCAGCCGGTCATCGACCGGACGACGGGCAAGGTCGAGGTCACCTCGCACAATCACGGCTTCGCCGTCGACGCTCCGCTCGACCAGGTCACCCAGACCCTCTATGGCGCCGCCGAGGTCAGCCACGTCTGCCTCAACGACGACGTAGTCGAGGGACTCCGGCTGCTCGACCACGATGGCAGGGTCGCGGCGTTCTCGGTGCAGTACCACCCGGAGGCCGCTGCCGGCCCGCATGACGCGGCGTACCTGTTCGACCGCTTCGCCGAGCTGATGGAGACCCGGCGACGTGGATCCACATTGCAGCAGGGAAGGGGGGTGGCCGATGCCCAGGCGTGACGACATCGAGTCCGTCCTGGTGATTGGGTCCGGCCCGATCGTGATCGGCCAAGCCTGCGAGTTCGACTACTCAGGCACGCAGGCGTGCCGGGTGCTCCAGAGCGAGGGCATTCGAGTCATCCTCGTCAACTCCAACCCGGCGACGATCATGACGGACCCCGAGATGGCCGACGCGACGTACGTCGAGCCGATCACACCCGAGTTCGTCGCCAAGGTGATCGACAAGGAGCGCCCGGACGCTCTGCTCGCGACCCTCGGCGGCCAGACGGCGCTCAACACCGCGGTCGCACTCGCGCACGACGGCACGCTCGAGAAGTACGGCGTCGAGTTGATCGGCGCCTCGATCGCCGCGATCGAGGCCGGTGAGAACCGCGAGACGTTCAAGGGCATCGTCGGGAGCCTCGGCGGCGAGGTCGCGCGCAGCTCGATCTGCCACACGATCGGCGAGTGCCTCGAGGCCGCGGACGACCTCGGCTTCCCGCTTGTCGTCAGGCCGTCGTTCACGATGGGCGGCGTCGGCTCGGGCATGGCGTACAACCCCGACGACTTGCAGCGGATCGCGGGCGCGGGACTCGACGCGAGCCCGACCACCGAGGTGCTGCTCGAAGAGTCGATCCTCGGCTGGAAGGAGTACGAGCTCGAGGTCATGCGCGACGGTCACGACAACACCGTGATCGTGTGCTCGATCGAGAACCTCGACCCGATGGGCGTCCACACCGGCGACTCGATCACGGTCGCACCGGCGATGACACTGACCGACCGCGAGTACCAGATCATGCGCGACATGGCGATCGGCGTGATCCGGGCAGTGGGCGTCGAGACCGGTGGCTGCAACATCCAGTTTGCGATCGACCCGCTCGACGGCCGGATGATCGTGATCGAGATGAACCCGCGAGTGTCGCGGTCGAGTGCGCTGGCGTCGAAGGCGACCGGGTTCCCCATCGCCAAGATCGCCGCCAAGGTCGCGATCGGCTATTCGCTCGACGAGATCCCCAACGACATCACCCGCGAGACCCCGGCGAGCTTCGAGCCGACCCTCGACTACGTCGTCGTCAAGGTGCCGAGGTTCGCCTTCGAGAAGTTCCCGGCAGCCGATCCGGTGCTCACCACGCACATGAAGAGCGTCGGCGAGGCGATGGCGATCGGCCGAAACTTCACCGAGGCGCTGCAGAAGGCTTTGCGGTCGCTCGAGAAGCGCGACGCTGTCTTCTCGTGGCGAGGCGAGCCCGGTGACAAGGAGGATCTGCTTAAGCGCGCACAGACGCCCCACGACGGCCGCCTCAAGGTCGTCATGGACGCCATTCGCGCCGGCGCGACTGTCGACGAGGTCTACTCGGCGACGGGCATCGATCCCTGGTTCGTCGACCAGCTGACGCTCGTCGACGAGGTGGCCCGCGATGTCCGCGACGCCGACACGCTGACGCCGACCCTGCTCTCGCGGGCGAAGCGACACGGCTTCTCCGACGCACAGCTCGCCGAGCTCACCGGCACCGCTGAAGACGTCGTCCGCGGAGTCCGGCACGCGCTCGGCGTGCGGCCTGTCTACAAGACCGTCGACACCTGCGCGGCGGAGTTCGCAGCGCTGACGCCGTACCACTACTCGTCCTACGACGAGGAGAACGAGGTGCGCCCGCGGTCCAAGCCGGCCGTGATCATCCTCGGCAGCGGCCCCAACCGGATCGGCCAGGGCATCGAGTTCGACTACTCGTGCGTCCACGCGTCGATGGCGCTCTCGGCGGCGGGCTACGAGACCGTGATGGTCAACTGCAACCCCGAGACGGTGTCGACCGACTACGACACGTCCGACCGCCTCTACTTCGAGCCGCTGACGCTCGAGGACGTGCTTGAGGTCGTTGCCGCCGAGACCGCTGCCGGCCCGGTCGCCGGCGTCATCGTCCAGCTGGGCGGACAGACGCCGCTCGGCCTGGCGAAGGGGCTCAGCGCGGCTGGCGTCGCGATCGTCGGCACGCAGCCTGAGGCGATCGAGCTGGCCGAGGACCGTGGAGCGTTCGCTCACGTTCTCGCGGCCGCGGGCTTGCCGGCACCTCGATTCGGCACGGCGACGTCGTACCGCGAGGCGAAGGAGATCGCCGACGAGATCGGCTACCCGGTGCTGGTGCGCCCGTCGTTCGTGCTCGGTGGGCGCGGCATGGAGATTGTCTACGACGACGCCACCCTTCAGGCCTACATCGAGCGGGCGACCGAGATCTCGCCCAGCCATCCTGTGCTCGTCGACAAGTTCCTCGACGACGCGATCGAGGTCGACGTCGATGCGCTGTACGACGGACGCGACCTGTACCTCGGCGGGGTCATGGAGCACATCGAGGAGGCCGGCATCCACTCCGGCGACTCGGCGTGCGCGCTGCCGCCGATCACGCTCGGCGACGAGGACATTCGGCGGATCCGCGCCTCGACCGAGGCCATCGCCGTCGGTGTCGGCGTGCTGGGACTCATCAACATCCAGTACGCCGTGTCATCCGACGTCCTCTTCGTGCTCGAGGCGAACCCGCGGGCGTCGCGCACCGTGCCGTTCGTCTCGAAGGCGACCGCGACGCCGCTGGCGAAGGCCGCGGCGCGCGTCATGCTCGGCGCGACCATCGCTCAGCTGCGCGACGAGGGGCTCCTGCGGCGGGTCGGCGACGGCTCTGACCTCCCTGCGACTGCGCCGATCGCGGTCAAGGAGGCGGTCATGCCGTTCAACCGGTTCCGGATGCCCGACGGGCGCAACGTCGACACGATCCTCGGCCCCGAGATGCGCAGCACCGGTGAGGTCATGGGGCTCGATGACCATTTTGGGACCGCGTTTGCCAAGGCACAGGCTGCGGCTTTCGGCGGACTGCCAACAGCGGGCACAGCCTTTGTGTCGGTTGCCAACCGCGACAAGCGACACATGATTTTCCCCATCAAGAAGCTGGCCGACCTCGGCTTCCAGATCCTGGCGACAGCGGGCACCGCGGCCGTCCTCCGGCGCAACGGTGTGGCGGCAACCGTTGTGCGCAAGAACAGTGAGGGGATCGGACCGGACGGCGAACCGACGAT